>NZ_JAHREU010000035.1:0-39122 GCF_020883145.1 Microcoleus sp. CAWBG27 | reverse complement strand
TACGAACCTCTATTATGGGTTTGTAGTGAGGACTTTAGTCCGCATTTGGAGAGGACTAAAGTCCTGACTACGAACCTCTATTATGGGTTTGTAGTGAGGACTTTAGTCCGCATTTGGAGAGGACTAACTGGTTTGTAGTGAGGACTTTAGTCCGCATTTGGAGAGGACTAAAG
This sequence comes from Microcoleus sp. CAWBG27, assembly GCF_020883145.1. Taxonomy (NCBI): domain Bacteria; kingdom Bacillati; phylum Cyanobacteriota; class Cyanophyceae; order Oscillatoriales; family Microcoleaceae; genus Microcoleus; species Microcoleus sp. CAWBG27. The sequence goes on along the minus strand of NZ_JAHREU010000035.1, from coordinate 38,949 downwards.
TCCTGACTACGAACCTCTATTATGGGTTTGTAGTGAGGACTTTAGTCCGCATTTGGAGAGGACTAAAGTCCTGACTACGAACCTCTATTATGGGTTTGTAGTGAGGACTTTAGTCCGCATTTGGAGAGGACTAAAGTCCTGACTACGAACCTCTATTATGGCTTTGTAGTGAGGACTTTAGTCCGCATTTGGAGAGGACTAAAGTCCTGACTGCGAACCTCTATTATGGCTTTGTAGTGAGGACTTTAGTCCGCATTTGGAGAGGACTAAAGTCCTCACTACGAACCTCTATTATGGGTTTGTAGTGATAACTTTGTTCCGCATTTGGAGAGGACTAAAGTCCTCACTACGAACCTAGAAAATAAAAAAGCACCTTAAAAAAAGTGCTTTTATCAACATGAAGTTTGATTGTCTGACCAAACTTTTACAAATGATTCCGGGGAGTACGGGCGCCGGCAGATGCTCCAGCCATTGAAGCAACCAAACCCAATAACGAGCCGAACAAAAATGACCAACCAGCTTTCGCGGCATTTTCAGCAATATTGCGAGCATCCTGAGCAGAAACGCTAGGCGCTTGGTTGGGGAGATTCACATTACCTTGCTGCGCTTGATTAATCGCTGCTCCGGCATTCGCTGCTACTACGCCAAAAGTCCCGGCTACGCCATTTGCTAACAGCCAAGAGCCAATTGTTAAGGTAGTTGCCCACAAAATTGCCCCGTTCAAAAGCGCGGTGCTGCGGTTCATCGGGCCGCAAGCGCGTGCAGTTACCCAACCGCCAACGCCCAAGCTGATTAATAAACTGATAATTGACCAAATTCCTACTCCGGTACCCACGCTGCCGGCTATACTGCGGGGAGCTCCTGAATTAGCAATGTTGCTCAAACCGATCGCAGCACCCAATGCACTTAACACCAGTTGTGTGCCGATTGCAATTACCAAACCTGAAAAAATTGGGCCCCACCGCACTAAATCGTGATATTCCATGACCGGCTTAACTAGAGTCTGCTCGGTAACAACGTTGTCTACTGGTCTATTTACGTATGCCATAGCTATTGCTTTCCTTTGAGAGTTGGTTTTATTTTTAACAATCTTTCACCTAAGCATTGATTGTGGCTGAGATTGATAGAAACCATATCTGCCTGGGGAAATAACCAGTATCTATGTCTGAAGAAATAAAGTAAAAAGTCATCAGCTTTGGGCCAGCAGCTATTAGCTAATAACTGATGACTGATGGCTGACAACCAATAACTATTTTATCCAGTTAAAGAACTTCGCTGATGTATATAGGAAAGGCGGCTTAACGCAATCTGACAGCCGTCCCAACGGCAGTAATCAACAGCAAAGCCCCCGAAGAGTCTACATTAATCGTGCCGGTGTCAACTTCGACCCCGATAACGGCATTAGCACCCAGGCGCTGGGCCCGTTTTTCGAGTTCCGCGAGGGCATCTCGCTGTCCTTTGAGAAACACTTCCTCGTAACTGCCGGTGCGCCCGCCGATGATGTCGCGAATCCCCGCGAAAAAATCTCGCAGGGCGTTGGTGCCGTAGACAACCTCGGCAGTTACAATTCCCAAGTAAGATTGAATTTCTGCTCCTTGGATGATATCAGTTGTTGTTACAATCATCAGTTGGCCTCAAGTGCGAAAATTTTGAGTTGGTCGATTTCTGTAGGTTTACTACATCTCCCCGCTCAAAGATTCCAGGCAAACCCTAAGCTGTAAGCTTGTTAAGCTGACAGCAATTCGCTCTTTTAATCCACACACTCTTTGAAAAAAATGGCCGTCCACAAACAAAGTCTCTTGGTATTCAGTACACTTTTGGTAGCGGGATTCGCGATCGCAACGCCGCAGATAGCGCTCTCAGCAGACACACCAGAGGAAGTTCAACCTAAAAATAATGCAAATTTAGATAGTCTGCTGCGACAAGGACGCGAGTTGGTAGATTTAGGAGACTACAGCAAGGCGATCGCCATTTATCAACAAGCAGCCCGTTTAGATGCGGAAAACCCGCGCATTTTTTCCGGTATTGCTTATTTACAAGCGCGTCAGGGAAACTATCAAGCCTCAGTGGAATTTTACCAACAGGCGATCGGTCTGGAACCGAAAAATGCTGACTTTCAATACGCCTTAGGATATGCTATGGCGAACCTGCAAAACTATCCCGCAGCAGCAGCAGCTTACCGTCGCGCCGCCCAGCTCGATCGCAAAAATGTCAACGCCCGAATTGGACTCGGAGTGGTGCTGTTTCAGCAAAAAGATTACAGCGGTGCATTTAAAGCATACCAAGAGGCGATCGCCCTCGATCCGAAAAGTTGGCAAGCTTATTCTTCATTGGGTTTAGTATTGATCCAGCAGGGAAACTTTGCCAGTGCTGTCACCGTACTCAAACAAGCAGCCAAACTCGCTCCCAAACAAGCCAGCATTCAGTTAAAATTAGGTACTGCTTTGCTGCGTAGCGGCAACACTTCCGAAGGGCTAGCAGCTTTTGAAGAAGCGTCAAAACTAGAGCCGCGGAATCCCGAAGTACAGTTAGAAATTGGCGAACTTCTCAGATCTCAAAACGACTTAGAAGGAGCGATTTTAGCTTATAAGCGAGCGATTGACGTGCGACCGAATCTAGTGAGCGCATACGTGGCAATCGGAGAAATTCAACTAGAAAAACAAGATTTTTCAGGAGCAATTATCACTTTTCGGCGAGTGATCCAGCTCGATCCAGCCCGAGGAGAAGCTTATTACAACATGGGTCAAGCATTCAAAGCGCGCGATCGCAAATCCGACGCAATTCAAGCTTTTCAACAAGCCCTAGACACTTACCGCCAGCAAGGCAACAATGATGGCGCACAAAAAGCCGAGGCGGCGCTTAATGAACTGAAGTAATTAGTCAGTTGATAGTTGATAGTTGATAGTGTTTCTGATGGGTCAGAATCAACAATCCCCGATCGCGCGATACTCAGAAACCGGGTTTCTTCGGAAAATCTCGTGAAGAGGCGTAAATTCTCAGAGAAACCCGGTTTCTTGGACGCTTGCGCGTGGAACTCAGAAACCGGGTTTCTTGGATGCGCGTAGGTTCTTTCTATTCTTCAAAGGTTAAATGCTGGATTAATTTATCGCTAGTTAAATCTTCTAAAAAGTAACGATAAGCATCTGCTGACTGAAATTGCGATCGCACTCGATCTATTTTAGGCAAACTACCCTGGCGCAAATCAATATATAGCCTTTCTCAAAAAGATGAAGTATGGCTGAAAGCTTACATAACCGCTGAAATCAAGAGGGCTCTCTTCCCAACAACGTCCGCGAATCTTTGTGAAAACCGCTATATTCTTGATAGCTAGAAAACTCCCAATCCTCGGCTTTTTTAACTATATTAGCACAAACTGGATTTAAGTGAATATAACGAGTTAGGTGTAATAAATACTCTTCTGTATCTACATGAAACATGAAACATGAACAATATCTGTTTGTCTATCAATATTCACCGCGCCACTCCTCTCGCCCCTACGCAGAATCATCGCATCAGAGCAAGAAGTCTGTTAATGCCATTCAAAAGTAACGAAAAATACAAAGGGACAAAATCCTACTCGCTGCCATTTGTAACTTTTAGGCTGTCTGGCAGTTGTGGCATTTCCTCATACTACCAGACAGGATAGAATGCTCGTTATTAGTGAGCGATGTAGGTAGGCAGAAAGTGAAGTATGTCGCGCAGAACGCTATATCCAGCCATGTCCCAAAGCAAATAAGCTAAGAAACCGATCATCGCTAAGCGACCGTTCCAAAGTTCTGCTTGTGGGTTTAAGCCAAACAAAAAGGCGTTCCGATCTTTGCCGTTGTAGGCATTAGCGGTAGGAGGTAAGTTAGTAGGACGAGTTTCCATGTTTTTACATTCCTTAACAATGTTTCGCCTATCATGGTAGCGACCTAATTTCTAGTTTGCTATCTGTCCATAGGTGCAAAATACATACAAGTCTAAAGGAGGATTTTGAGACCAAAATGACGTGTTAAATTTTGTTAAAAACCATTTTTTCAGCGATCGCCTGTATCGGTAGATAGTGACGTACCCGACATTGATGCTATGCATACAGTGCGGGCTTCCCGTTTCATCCGCCGTTGCCTCTACTATCCGAAGATAGTGTTGGTCTTACACCGCATCCAGAGGTTTTAGTCAATGCTTGAATCAATCAACACATTGCTACTGACTCTTTCACTATCCCGTGATAGTGACCGGGCAGACTCCCTGCGTCCCAAGGAGTTTAAGTTCTACTCGCACAACACACCATGGATTTACGGCAATTGCCAACCAGCTAGGCGTATTCCTTCCCCGAACTCTGGTCTTGCTGTGGCAAGCGTTTGACCGCTACTGTAGCCTGTCTGTTCGAGCAGTCGGGCGGGTCAACGACCATTGACAATATAGCGTGAAAACAATTCTCTGAGGGCATTTCAAGGTTTTCGACAATCCAGGAGGTTAACTGACTGTTTCCTCTATCTCCTGCGAGTCTGTTGGGCAACGCCCAATTCGTTCAGGGAGCGTCGTCAACAGCCCTGCTCTCATCCCGACGCTCATCTTTCAGATAGAGCGCGGGGCTTCCCGCGAGATAGCTAAAGACAACTGCAAGTTGAGATGGCTGCTGTGAAAAGCTTGCGAAGCCCGGCTGCGACAAACAACGGCCGTTGTGACTCGACAATACTGAAGCCGCGAGAAGCTACAGGAAAAAAAAGTGAGCCAATTTCAACCGCCAAACAGAACACGATCGCCCTTGAGTTAACTAAAATAGGAAATAGACAGAGCGCGAGGGAGAAACAGTTATCGAAACCATCTACGGCAATCTTCAGGGTCTCAAATCCAGCCAACTCAAACAACTCGAAAAGCTTTACCACCAGCGACTACCGGGCGATCGCATCACCACGGCAGAATTCGCACAGCGCGTCGCCGCCATCAGCACCGAAATCGACAAGCCAATCTGCACCTACATCAACCGTCGCGGACAAGTAATTCGCGTCGGCGTCGGTACGCCCCGCCAAACGCAGATTGCGCCCCTAGAATTGCCCCGCTACGGGGGAGGCCGCCTCAGTGGCATTCGCTGCATCGCCACCCACTTGAAGCCCGAAATCCCTAGCGAAGCAGCCATCACCGCCATGGCAATTCAGCGCCTCGACGCCCTGGTTTGGCTGACTCTGAGCGGCGGAGGATTTCAGCGCCGCGGCGGCGGTGCGACCGGTTACATCCAAGACACTTATCTGGTTCACCTCATACCCCAGGGAGACCGACCAAATTTTGAGTTCTCTGTGTTGAGCGCTAAGTTAGAACCAGCTTCAAGTAAAAGTGAGGAAATAGAAGAGCCTTTAATTCAAAACTCACCCATCAAAACTCAAAACTTTCCCTGGAAAATATCAGAACCGCTGAGTTTGGACGACCTCGCAGACCAAGACTTTCTGGAGTTGGTGGAAGGACTCGAAGCAGATTTTCAAGCAGAATTTGTCGCCAAACAAGTAGATGCAGACCAAGACAAAGTGCTACTGGTTGGTGTGATGACTCAGCACATGACTCTGCTGGATTTTGAGGACGGACTCGCAGAAATCACGCGGCTGGTGGAAAGCGCCGGAGGTCAGGTATTGCAAACAGTGCGTCAAAAGCGATCGAACCCCCACCCGCAGACAGTCGTCGGCGAAGGCAAAATTCAAGAAATTTCCCTCACCGCTCAAACGATTAGCGCTAACCTCGTGGTATTCGATCGCGACTTGTCCCCCGCACAAATACGCAACTTGGAAATTCAGATTGGTATTCGTGTCGTCGATCGCACCGAGGTAATTCTCGATATCTTCGCCCAAAGAGCGCGATCGAGCGAAGGTAAATTGCAAGTAGAACTCGCTCAACTACAGTACAACCTGCCCCGCCTCACAGGTCGCGGTCAAGCACTGTCGAGACAGGGCGGCGGCATCGGTACCAGAGGCCCGGGGGAAACTAAACTCGAAACCGAACGGCGGACGATCGCCAAACGCATTTCTCGATTGCAGCAAGAAGTCAACCAACTCCTAGCCCACCGCTTCCGGCTGCGGCAGAACCGCCACCACCATGACGTACCCTCAGTGGCGATCGTCGGCTATACCAATGCAGGCAAATCGACTCTGCTCAACCTGCTCACAAATTCCGAGGTATACGCAGCCGACCAATTATTTGCTACCCTCGACCCCACCACCCGAAAACTGACGATTCCTGGTGCGCTCACCGGCGAACCGCTGTCGCTCGTCCTCACAGATACAGTGGGATTTATTCGCGAATTGCCCCTCTCATTGATCGACGCTTTTCGGGCTACCCTCGAAGAAGTTACAGATGCCGATGCTTTGCTGCACCTTGTCGATCTTTCGCATCCCGCGTGGCAGAGCCAAATTCGCTCCGTCATGAATATTTTGACAGATATGCCCGTAACTCCCGGGCCTGCCCTTGTAGTATTTAACAAAATCGATGCCGTAGATGGAGATACTCTTGCTCTCGCCCGAGAAGAGTTTCCTCAAGCCGTATTTATTTCGGCGGCCAAAGGTCTAGGCATGGAAAGCCTCCGCGATCGACTAGCCCAGCTCATTCAATACGCCCTCTACCCTCGGTAAATACTTAAATATTCCTTTTCAGTAGTTGACATTCGGGAATACACGTACATATACTGAGGACAGATCTCGTCGAAGCATGAGACTATAAAAGAATAGTCAGATTGTGGATTGCTAATTAGAATACATCAGAGCCACTTTGCGATCGGTTACATACTTAACTTCAGGAGGCGGCGCTCAAGGTTGATTAACAGTAAGACTTTTTCGGACATTTGCACGGACGATCGCTTACATTTGTCATAGGTCTTCGTATCATATAGAATGAATTTACCCACTCAGATGTAGGTGAAAAACCTTGGTAGTACGCAACCGCTATATCAATAAGTTGCCTCTACAGTATCAAAGCAAATAATCAGATTGGCTAATAGCGCTAAGCGATAACCAAGCTGAACGCAAGAATATAAGTGCTTGTAAAAATTTTTACGGGCATGGGTTGATACGCGCAAGGTTCGAGATCCGATCTCAACTTATGTATTTGTTAGCAAATGTGAGCAAAAAAGTATCGGTAAAAACTCTCTTTTAATAGCTGTAAGGGCTCTTGGCTCAGAGGTTGCCAGACGGTGCAAACCACCCTAGGCGACTAGGGTCAAATAAAATAAGACGACCAAAGTGTTTGGGCGATCGCCTCAAGCGCTATACTATCTATTACAGGCGTCCGGGAGAGAAAACATCAATTTATGGTAAGAACTCTAAAATCTATGCCCGCCGTGCAGCGCTAATCTCTAGCACTACTTCTATTCTCCGATTTTACCACTGTTTAACTAAATAGTTATGTGTACGCCACTGGCAAAACTAGCAATTGGACTCTCTGCCACAATGGCAACAGGGTTCTACTATCTAGCTGCCGCCCCTCCGGCTTCAGCAGCAGTCGATGTGTGCGGGCCCGGAAACTATTCAAGTGCCTGCGTCCCTGATAATTCCCTCAGCCCTCAATCACCAACACCCGTACCAGTCGAAGTACCGACATCACCAGCACCCGTGCGAGACGCGGTACCGGAAGCGCTGGTAGATCCAGCACCAGCACCGATACCGATCGTACAACCTGTAGTGCCGGAAGTGCCGGTAGTCCAATCACCAAGCCCCATAATAGTAGAGTCCGCAGTACCGGAACCACCGGTAGCCTCACCACCACCATCAACCCCGATACCGATATTACCCACGCCGGTCATACCACCGGTCATACCACCGGTATCACCATCACCATCGCCAGTTCCGCCGATACCGGTGCCATCGCCGAGATTGCCAAACTACATAAACCCCCCCGTCATTAGGAGAACAACTATCCCAGAACCGGGTACTGTGGTAGCACTCCTGCTGACAGGCGCAGGAATCATGTGTTCCGCCAGAAAACGAAACAAGCAGGTCGGTCAGCAACGGTAAGCAGGCCCAAGCTGCTGCTTGTTTTCAACATCTCTCCGTTTCTTGAAGCGCGAGTGTTTTTTTGTTTTTAGGTGAAATCATAAAAAATGTATAGATAATTACTTTACAGCTTGCAGGGTACACTTGGAGCAGAAGGAAGAAGAGTTTAGCGATCGAACGCCGTGAAGTCAAAAGCAAGAGATCGCATCGGGAAAGTACAATGCGAGAACTTCGTAACCGTCGGGCGCGGCTGCTATATATAAAAATTAAAATAAGATTAGTTAAGATTACAATAAAAAATATTGTTATTGTGTGAGCGTCCGATGACACCTAAAGTAGAAATTTACACGTGGAGAACCTGCCCCTTTTGCATTCGTGCTAAAGCACTGCTGAAGCAAAAAGGGGTTGAATTTACAGAGTACGCGATCGATGGAGACGCAGCAGCACGCGATCGCATGACCGATAGAGCCAACGGAGGCCGCACCCTGCCCCAGATCTTCATTAACGACCAACACGTAGGCGGCTGCGACGATATCCACGCACTCGAGGCTCGAGGACTCCTAGATCCGCTCTTAGCAGAATAAAGTATTTGTCCTTGAATCTTCTATTTTGCCAGATTTTTCTACGACCATTTTTAAATTGTCACTCACCATGAAATTTGCATTCATCATCGATCCGCTCGATCGACTAATTCCAGGACATGATACCAGCGTAGCGCTGATGGAGGCAGCTCAAGAATTGGGTCACGAAGTGTGGGCGACTCAAGCCAACGAATTAAGCATCATTGGCGGCAAAACCTGGGCAATGTTGACTAGAGTAGCCCTCACCCCAGTCAAACAAGTAGAAGGGCGCTGGGAGGCGGCTGAGGCTTGGTATCAGGTGGAACAGCCTGCATTGGGCCCACTCGAAGCAATGGACGCAGTATTTATGCGTACCGATCCCCCAGTCAACGTTCCCTACCTCTACACGACTTATCTTCTAGACGGCATCGATCCCGCTAAAACTTTGGTAGTTAACAGTCCCAAAGGATTGCGAGCAGCTAATGAAAAGATGTATGCTTTGCAATTTGAAGGAGCGATCCCAGAAACAATTGTTTCTCAAAACAAGCAGGTAATTCGGCAATTTGTGGAGAAAAAGGGAGCGGCAGTTCTTAAACCATTGGGAGGCAAAGCTGGCGAGGGGATTTTGTTCTTGGAACCGGGCGATCGCAATCTCAACTCCATGGTTGAAATTAGCACTCAACAAGGCAAAATTCCAGTGATGGTGCAGACTTATCTGCCCGAAGCAAAAGACGGAGATAAACGCATCATCCTCTTGAACGGCAAGCCCATCGGCGCAGTCAATCGCATTCCCACCGGCAATGAATTTCGAGGCAACATGGCTGTCGGCGGCCGAGTCGCAAAAACAGAAATTACCGATCGCGAACATCAAATTTGCGCTCAGTTAGCACCCGTGCTGCAACGAGACGGACTGTACTTTGTCGGCATTGACATCATTGGTGGTTATCTCACCGAAGTTAATGTTACTAGCCCTACGGGAATCAGAGAAATCGATTTGTTTGATGAGGTGAGTTTGGGCAAACAAGTCATTGAATGGACTGTCTCGCAGCTAGGCACTAGAACCTAAAATCTCATAACGCAGAATTACTCATCTGTCAAATATTTTTTCTGAGAAATAACAAAAAAAAAATCGCCTTTTTTTTCGGGTAAAAAGCTTGACTTCCACCTTTTGGAGAGGTATTATTTAATAATGGGAGTGGTGACAAAATTTAAATTTAAGTCACCACTCCCATTATTAAATAAATATATCCCGATAATCCAGAAAAATCAATAGGTAATAGTTACTTTTTTAGGACAAATTTTTTAACAAAATCACAAAAAACTCCGTGTATTCAACAGTATTGTCAGAAGTTCATTGAGAAGTTCATAAATAGACCAGCTTGCCTGCCAGCAGACAACATTGCACTCCGAAGCTTTCCTATCTTAAAATGATCTGCGTTCAATACTTCGGACAGTTTTAGATCTAATCTAGTATCTCAAACCCTTGATGGCTATAGGGATGACTATTTTTTCAATCTTTAAGTCTAGCCCGCTCGTTTCAAAAAACCATTAAAAATGCCAGGGCTTACGCTGTAACGCTTACAGAGTCGTTAAAAAACTGTCCGAAGTATTGTGCGTTAATCTGCCTTCAATCTGCGGTTGATATCTCAATCAAAGACTGAATCCCCAATCCCAATCCCAATCCCCAATAATTAAATCATGTCAAAAATTGGCGTTGCAGTAGTCGGTACAGGTTTCGGTCAAAAAGTGCACCTGCCCGGATTCGAGACCCACCACCGGACAGAGGTTGTGGCTGTCTATCACCGAAATTTAGATAAAGCTCAGGCGATCGCCACCGCCCACAACATCCCCTACGCTTGCAACTCGATCGCAGATATAGTAGCGATCCCACAAGTAGCGGGCGTCAGCATTTCCACGCCGCCATTTTTGCATTTTGAAATGGCAAAAACAGTCCTAGAAGCAGGCAAACATTTATTATTAGAAAAACCGACAGCCCTGACAGCTAATGAAGCTAGGGAACTTTACCGATTAGCAAACAGCGAATCTCAAACCCAAGCAATTGCCACCATGGACTTTGAGTTTAGGTTCATTCCCGCATGGCAAATGCTAGCAGAATTATTAGCAGCAGGATATGTAGGAGAAAAGCGTTTAATTAAAATTGATTGGTTGGTGCCCGGCCGCGCTGATGCGACTCGCCCTTGGAATTGGTACGCACAAAAAGAGCGAGGCGGCGGAGTTTTGGGCGCGACAGGTTCCCACGTTTTTGATTATATTAGCTGGCTGTTCGGCCCCGTGCAGAGGCTTTCAGGGCAATTGATTACAGGAATTTCGGCGCGGCCGGATCCGAACGATTCGGGAAATTTAAAACCTGTTGATGCCGATGATTCTTGCACGTTGATGTTGGAATTGGCTGGGGGAACGCCTTGTCAAGTTTGTTTGAGTTCAGTTACTTATCAAGGGCGGGGACATTGGGTCGAAATTTACGGCAGTAAGGGTACTTTGGTGTTGGGAAGCGACAATCAGCAGGATTACGTCCACGGATTTCGCTTGTGGGGTTCCCAAGCTGGAGAACCTTTAGCTGAAATTAAGATTCCTCAGAGATTGGAGTTTCCTCAAGTTTATCCAGACGGGAGAATTGCACCGTTTATTCGAGTAGTAGACAGGTGGGTTGAAGCAATTGATGGGGGGAAATCTTTGATACCGTCGCTCAAAGAAGGGGTTTACTCGCAGTTGTTGATGGATTTGACCCAGGAGTCAAATGCTACGGGAACTTGGGTGGATGTACCGAATTTAGAGAAATTTTTGGGCGGTAGATAAGATTAAAAATTTACCAGAAAGAATTGGTTTAAAGTCGGAGCCCTTGTAGGGAGAAATTAAAAGAAGGCTATTCATTACTCCAATTCTCGGACTTCCAGCTAGAGGTAGCCCTCCGAAGTCAACTGTCAACTGTCAACTAAATGAAAAAGCAATCTCTCGTACTCGATCGCACCCCAAACCCGATAAACTACTAATAGAGAAACTCAATCGATCCCTTTATCCAGATTCGGTAGTTGTGAATGGCGCGCCCTGAAAGTCCTTGCCTCAGTATAGCGATCGCTCGCCTGAGAACCGCTGGGGCAAACCATTTTGCCACTTGGGTTCTACAAGCTCCCTATCCCAGTGGGTACGTTCACCACGACTGTATGTGGCCGCTGGCCCTGTCCCAATCTTGGAAAGCTTGGCAGGAAATGTTTTCCCCGTCAGGGACAATTCACGAATTGCCCCTAAATCCTGATGGCAGTTTCGTCTCCCCGGAAAACAACCAAAATCTACTGGCAGAAACTGAAAAACGAACTGCTCAATCTCTACAAATCCCTCCAATTATGCCCTCTGTGCCGCTCCACCTCAGTCAAGGGAGGTTGGTGGAGAGGGGCGAGCAGAATCCGCCACCGCCACCTCCTAGCTACAGCAGTCGCCTGATGCAGCATTTGGGGATCGATCTTTGGCAGTGGCTGTTTGAAGGGCCGATTCAGGGCAGTCTCCAGGAAAGTAAAGGTATCGCGATCGGGCAAAATCTACCCCTGCGAGTCCGCATAGACTTGCGCGAACCGTATTTGATTGCCCTACCTTGGGAAATTATGCAACCTCAAGCCGGTCAACCGGCCATTTCTCTGTCGCAGCAACTGCTTTTCAGCCGCACTACCAGCAATGTTGAGCCTTTACCGCCCCTGCATCCTGCCGATTCCCTCAACATTTTGCTGGTTTTGGGACAAGCAGAACCCGGCCGCAGTGCTAATTCTGAATTTTCTAGGGGCAATAATCGTCATTTGCAGTTGGAAGCAGAAGCAGTCGCCCTAGCCGGAGTTCTCGAAAGTGCTTTTCAAACCAACGACAGCGGTAAATATTTCGATATCAGTGTTTCGACTCGCGTCGATACTCTGATCGAACCTACTCCGGCGGAACTAATTTCTCGGCTGGAAACGCAAGCTTATAACATTCTGTTTTACGCCGGCCACGGGATACCTGGGCCTGACGGTGGCTTGCTGTTTTTGGGGCCGGACACGGCGATTAACGGTACTGAATTGGCTCAGGTTTTGGTTCGATGCCGGGTGACGCTGGCGGTGTTTAATGCCTGCTGGGGAGCTCAGCCGGCGGTGGAGAGGCTGCATTCAAATAACGGCCAGCAACAGGCGATCGCCCGCAGCAGTTTGGCTGAGGTGCTGATCCATCACGGGGTGCCGGCGGTGTTGGGGATGCGGGACTCGATCGCCGATCGCGAAGCCCTGAGTTTTATCCAAACTTTTGCCCAAGCTTTGGCCGGACGAATGTCGATCGATCGCGCCGTCGCCATCGCCAGACAGCAGCTACTGACACTGTACAAGTTCAATCAACCGGCTTGGACTTTGCCCGTACTGTATATGCACCCAGAGTTTGACGGTCAACTGACTGAACCGGTAGATGACCTGAAAACTGAACTCCCTTTGAATTCTTCTACTTGGCTGGGACGTTTGCCGTCTTGTGCTTACTTGCGGGGGCGCGATCGACCAAATGTCAAATCTAGCGAATCTGGCAATCAGGTTTGGCCCATTACCGCTGGTATGGTTCGAGTCGGACGCTGGGAAGAAAACGACGTAGTGATTCGAGAACAATGGGTTTCTCAAAAACACGCGGAGATTTTCTGCCGCAACAGCATCGGCGATCGCGGGGGCGAACCTAGCTACTTCCTGCGCGATTTTTCCCGCTACGGGACTCTAGTTTTGGGTACAGACGGATGGGTGAGAGTTCACCACCAAGAACTGCTGCTGCAATCGGGTACTCAGCTAAAATTTGGCAGTTCTCAAGGTCAGATTTTTGAATTCACTATTGAGGTTCCAAAAACTTCGGGCTACAGTGAGACTGATTGCGGAACTAATTAAGGTGCGGGTGTAGCTAATGAAGGCAATCGGCGATCGGGACACCAAAGTTCTCGACGCCCGTGTCTCAAGTCTGAAGTTAAAACAGTTACTCACCACTGGCAACTAGCACTTGGCAGAGTCCACCTTCTGTATTTTACTTGAACTACTTAGGTATTACATCATGGCTACCCAATCTCCTGATTCTCAATATTTTCGCGACTCACAAACTCAGGCGCAGATGGAACTTCTCACCACAATAGTTCAGACTGATGTTGCTTATCCTTGGAATCCTGCACAGCTTGAATCAGAATCTTATTTAACCGATCTAGAGCAAGAATTTGCCCTGTTTGATTCCTTCAGCGACAGCGATATAGCGGAGAAGTCGCAAGTTTTATTCGGACAACTAGAACAAATTTGGCTGGCGACTTCTCTACAAAAATCTTTGCGCGAAAAATTTGCTCGGGTTCCTCAAGATTTTCTAGCCTGCATCGCTCAAAGCGTCCAAAACGCAACTGTTAAGTATCAATCTTTAGCTGACCAAATGGTTGAGTGCGTGTTAGATATTTTGCCTCAGTGGGCTGAGGAAGATTTGCAGGTGTTGGCGCGTCCTTTGGCTTATGCGATGCGAGAGGCTGATTCGTCCGCAGTGGAAGTGGTGATGGAGACTAGAAGACCTTGGGCCCAATTGTCGGAAATAGAACAGGCGAGAGTTGGTTTGGCTGTCGCCCGCTATGCAATCTCGCAATTAGAAATTTCTGATTAGTTTTTGACGGCTAGTTTTTTATTCTGCGATCGCGGTAATTTTAAAAATTAATATAAAATCAATCTACCTTTAGTTAGATGTCACATTCGTCTAATTATTAGCCCCTAGGGATTGCTATCTCAAACGATAGCAATCCTATTTGATTTGTAGACATGATATTTTTTGGTTGAAATAACTGCAAAAAGTCGAAGAATGCTGGCAGTAAACAGGAAAAACCATCAGAAATGGGGCAAAAAATTTGGTTTATAGGGCAATACGGTTGACTTAAGAAGGATCTGACTTGCAAAAAAATCCTGTACTGCCTATAAAATCGTCAGATGAACTTCCCCAAAAAGTGTTAAGTAAACCGTATTGGTTTATAGGGAGGCACGTTTGTAGTGTGAACTTTAGTCCGCAGAATTTTATGAGCACGTGCATTCCGAAGATCGAACCAGGTTTGTAGTGAGGACTTTAGTCCGCAGAATTTTATGAGCACTAGCATTCCCATCGAACCAGGTTTGTAGTTGTGCGATCGCACACAATCTCAACAAGCTGTTGCTATACTTGGCCTGGACTGGATATTGCTGAGTAGTTTGCCATCAGCAAGCCAGTGAACTATCATAAAATTGTCAGAATGTTAAAAAATGTAAATATCGTCAGTGGGGTGTGTCGGAATTTTCAACGGGATTAAAAAGTGAACAGCAGGAAACCTTGACAGTTGCAGATACGATCGGGAATTGCAAATTTTATGAGAAATTCAAGATGTGACCTTCAAGACTTGAAACGCCGCTTTTTTAGGTGGATTTCGCACGTACAGGTGGCAACGCTAGTCGTGTTGGGGGTAGTTGCTTTCGCAGGTGCGATCGCCGCAGCCTGGTTGAGCGGTGAAGGTACAGTCAGCGGTATTTTTGCCACAATCAATACTTGGCAGCAAAACCCGCCTGTATGGCTCCAAGTACCCGCCGCAAGCAAGATGTATTTGTTTGTACCGACTTTCGCCCTCGTCTCGGTTGCTTTAGCTGCGATGAAAATTTCGCCTCAACCACAGAAATGGTCGCGGGCTGTGGTAGTTGGCATAGTTTTGGCTTTAACCATTCGCTACGTTTTGTGGCGATCGCTAGTTACCCTAAATTTAAGCGATCCCCTCAACGGTATCTTTAGTTTGGGACTATTTTTCCTAGAAATGCTGATGGTTGTCAGCAGCAGCATTCAAATGTATTTAATGCTGAGAATGAAAGACAGGCATCGAGAAGCCGATCGCATGGCTGTTGCAGTTGCTGAGGGAAACTTTACTCCAACAGTAGATATTTTTATCCCAACTTACAACGAACCAATTTTTATTCTCCGGCGCACAGTCATCGGCTGTCAAGCTTTAGATTATCCTAACAAACAAGTATATTTGCTTGACGATACAAAGCGCCATGAAATCCAATTGTTAGCCAAAGAACTGGGATGCAAGTATATAACTAGACCAGATAACAGTCACGCCAAAGCTGGTAACATCAACCACGCCACAAGCCTAACAAATGGAGAACTCATTGTAGTTTTTGATGCCGACTTCATTCCCACTAAAAACTTTTTAACAAGAACAGTTGGCTTTTTTCAAAATCCAGAAATCGCCCTCGTGCAAACACCGCAAAGCTTTTACAACCACGATCCCATTGCCCGGAATTTAGGTTTAGAAAATGTGCTGGTGCCAGAAGAAGAAGTATTTTACAGGCAAATTGAAATCATCAAAGATAGTGCAGATAGCGTAGTTTGTGCTGGCACGTCTTTTGTAATGAGGCGCAGCGCGCTACAAACAGTGGGAGGCTTTGTCACAAATTCAATCTGCGAAGATTATTTTACCGGAATTCGGTTGTCAGCCACCGGGTATCGTTTAGTTTACTTAGATGAAAAATTGAGTGCTGGTTTGGCTGCTGAAAATATAGAAGCCCATCTAACTCAAAGATTGCGCTGGGCGCGAGGCACCCTTCAGGCATTTTTTATTGATTCCAATCCTTTAACGATTCGCGGCCTGAGATTCGTACAAAGGCTGTGTCACCTGGAAGGATTGCTGCACTGGTTTACCAGTTTAAGCAGGATTGTGTTTCTGTTGATGCCTTTAGCTTATGCGTTTCTTGGGGTACTTCCTTTGCGGACAAATGCGCGGGAATTAATCTACTTTTTCCTGCCTTACTATTTGGTGCAAGTTACTGTGTTTTCTTGGCTGAACCGCAAATCGCGATCGGCTTTGCTATCAGATGTTTACTCGTTCGTCCAGTGTATTCCTTTGGCGGTGACGGTGGTGAGTGCCATGCTCAATCCCTTTCAGAAAGGGTTTAAGGTGACGCCAAAAGGAATTGCGAGCGATCGCTTTAGTTTTAACTGGAATTTGGGATGGCCTTTGATTGTCTTGTTCGCAGCTACAGCATTCGGTTTGTTCCATAATTTAAGCATTCATTTAGTTAAACATACGGGCAGTTGGCAGGGAATACCAGCAAGTGCTGATTTGTTAAAAGGTGTGAGTGCGGGCTGGATTTGGAGCGTTTACAACCTGCTGATGCTGGGAATTGCGCTGCTAATCTTGGTGGATATTCCTAAGCCGGATATATACGAATGGTTCAATTTGCGGAGGGTGGTGCAGTTGAATGTGGGAGGTAAAAGTTTTTGGGGAATAACTACTGTAATTTCAGAAAGTGGCGCTGAAGTTGCTCTGACTGAACGGCCGAGTTTTGCGATCAAAGGTAAAGGGAGCAAACAGAGTTTTACCGCAGCAGAGATGTTACCCAAATATGCCGCTGAGACAAGTTTATCGCAGGGTAAAATCAGAGCGATCGCTCGCAGCGTAGCAGTCAAAGCGAAGATATCCGTAGCGCCGCCTGTGATGGAGTTGGACACCGAAGCTCGTTTTGATAACCATTTGATTGATTGCGACTCGGCGACTCTGGAAATTATGGAAGAGAAATGTTTGATTCCTGTGGCTAAGATTGAGTTGGTTAGCGATAAATCTCACTTGGAGTCGAGTTTTCGGGATGCAGCAGGGTGCAGTGTTGCGGAATTTCCGACTGTGCGAATTGCGTTCGATCGCCTAAACATGAGCCAACACCGCTGTTTGATCGAAATGCTGTACTGTCGCCCAGGGCAGTGGAAGCGCCAGGAAACGCCCGGAGAATGGCACTCGCTGTGGCTGTTGTTGAGAATTGCTTTCAAGCCGAGGGCTATTTTTGAGAGAAACAGGCCAGTTAGGGCGATCGCAGTTTCGCAAGTTTAGCCATATCTCGCTGTTAGATCCTGATTAAAATCTCACAGTATGAATATTGGGGTAACATGAAAGTTAGTTATTTTTCTCGAAATTACTCAATCCATGAAGCTCAACTCATTCTTGTTTTATAAAGCGGTTTTGGTGGCGAATTTGCTCCTAGCATCTGTCACCGCTTTAAGTGTTGGTGTTCAAGCCGAAACCAAAAACCCTCCTGAGAATTTTCGCTCTAAATGCAGTTTTTACGGACAGAATCAACGACAAGCACAAACAATAGGCTGCTCAGTGAAGCAGAATCCAAACAAAATTACAATTGTCTGGGATGATGGGTTCACAACTAATCTGGAGTTCTCAAAAGATGGTGTTTGGGAATCAATGCCATCTCGATCGAAAGCAGACATAACATTTTATGCAGGTAGTGGACAAGTATCTAGGGTTGAAATTAAGGAAGGCCCCGGTAAAGGTATTCTTGTTGTAAATCCTCTTTAAAATTAGGTTGAAAAACCCGGTTTTTCTCAAATATCGCGGATATATCCGGATAGATATTGATTCAAAAGCCGGGTTTTCACCTTGGTGTGTCAAGGACTGTTAGTATCAAACTCTCTCCTAAAATGATGGTGGCGGTTTTGGCGTCGGGGCGTAGGGTAAATTGGGGGTTTGCGGTGATGAAACTGGGAGATTTGGGCGGCTGCGGCCAGTCAGCCACCAAATACCTCCACCTACTAGGGCGATCGTAATTAACAGCGACAAAATGACCGCTGGAACTTTATTTTTTTGGGACATGACTTTAAAATTTTAGATTTCTGTCAATCTTATCTAGTAGAAATAATTCATTCACCCGATCGGTTACACCATTTCACTTACCCGAAACTGAGGGCAATTGTTCGCGAATCACTTCCCCTGTGCCAAAATCAGTAAACTGACGTATTTCCGGTTCATGGAATGCTAAAACAATATCTTCTTTAGGCACTCCCAATTCTACAAGTTGGTTCGCAATTCCGATTTCAGTACCGTCATGCTGAATCCAAATTTTTTCACCCTTGATGTCAAGATGTAGAATACAGCCAAAATCGCGTTTATTTCCACGCCAACCAACATACAGCAATTGATAATGATCTTGCTCGCTATCGAAAAGAGTTTGCACTTCATATTCTTGGGCGTTGTATTGTCTCGAAGCCCGCTCTCGCCGTTCTGAAAGTAGATGACGAATGTATTGCCGATATTGCTCTATAGCCATTGAACAATAGCCTCCTATTGTAACAGTTGACAGTTGACAGTTGACAGTTGACAGTTAACTGGACGTTAATGTTCCGATGCTAATAGATTTGGTATTACAACATTCCCAATAAAATGCAAATAGTTTACAAACCGGATATCGGCACAAATTCATAACCGTAACTGGTGCGATTTCCCGGTTTGACAATTACTAATTGAACTGCTCGATTGCGATCGCCCGAAGGTAGAAATCGAATCGGCCCCGATGCTCCTGTTGCCGAAAAATCTGACGCCGATAAAGCTTGTTGAATGCCTGTGCGAGTCGGATTGCGCCCTAAACCGACGATTAGCGCGATCGCCGCATCGTAAGCTAAAGCTGTGCGCCAACTGACTTCAGCATTCCAAAGTTGTTTCGAGGTTTGGGGAAAGTTTGACTGCGGATCTGCGAGAATGTGCCAAGGAACTGCCAACACCATATCTGTGGCTCCTGCGCCACCAATTTGCAGTGTTTTAGCACTATAAGCGCCGTCTCCTGCTAGTAATGGCAGCCGTTTGGCGTTGACTTGCACTACTTGCAAAGCTTGGTCGATAGTGGACGAATTGGACGCTAACATAATCACTTCTGCTCCCTGGGCGATCGCACTTTTAACGCTTTCGGCAGCATTAAAATTCCCCTTAGCAAAGTCAAATTCCGATACTATTTGTCCGCCATCTGCGTAAACAGCAGTAGTAAATTCATCTTTTAAAGATTTGCTGTAACTGCTGGCAGAATTAAAAAATATAGCAACTTTTTGCTTTTGCAATTTTGTCAGCATATAACGGGAAAGAGCATTCGCCGCAAATCGATCGCTCGGCACTGTCCGAAATATATTGCTACCAACTCCTGAAAGCTGCACAGAGGTACTTGTCGGAGATATTGCTACTAATTGATTTTGCTGGTAAATCTTGCTCGCTGCTAGGGTTGTGTCCGAACCAAAATGCCCGATTACTCCTAATATTTCTGAGTTATTTGCGATCGCACTGGCAATTTGCGAGGCAATCTCTGGGTTGTTGTCGTCGTTAGCAATTACCACTTTTAATGGAGTCCCGTTAATGCCGCCGTTTTGGTTGATTTCATTTTGAGCTTGAGCGACTCCCCGCAGAATTTCTTGAGCAGCATTGATATCGGTGCCAATGGGAACCGCTGCGGCAATTGTGTAGGATTTTTGGTTGCCGATACGGGCGTTGTTGAGGTAAATTAGTGCTTCGGGATCGTTGCGATTAGCTTGCAGCGAAGCTTCTAAGTCAGAAATAGCGGCGTTGTAGTTGCCAGAGGCGATCGCTTCTACTGCTGCTTGTTTCTTTGTGCTTGCTTTTTCTGAAATTAACAATTTTTTCCCCGCACTCAGACGCTGCTGAATTTGCTGCTCTGACTGCAATGAATTCCCGGTGGGAGAGTTGGAAAATGTCTGATTTTCGGGTGATGAACCTCCAGGAATGCCGCCGCGGCTTGTCAGCCACCAAATGCCTGCACCGGCTAGGGCGATCGTAATTAATAGCGATAATACTAAAACAGCGGTTTCGTTTTTTTGGGACATGGCTGCACAATTTTAGATTTTAGGTTTAGGAAGTAAGGAAGAAGGAAGTTCGGCAACGGATGCAAGTAACGGATGTAACGGATAGAAGTCCGATGGAAGTCGGAAGAAGGAAGAAAGAGGGAAGAAGGCTATAACAGTTATGGGATCGAGTAACAATAAGGAAGAGGGAAGAGGCAGGAGGGAGAAAAACCAATCTAATTATATTTTGACATTTTTTTTAATAATCTTAGATAGTCATAGAGGCACGGGTACCGAGCAACGGGGTTTGATGGACGAAAATACACTGGTTGCAGCCAGCCGAAATAGTAAAAAAACTAAGGTGATGAGGCCTTGTCCGTGCGATCGCCAACGGCTATGATTATTTAACCAGAATCGATCGAAAAATACCAAAAACCAGGCTGAGGGTTTTCTGCTGTATCCTGTGACTTTCAAAAAGTGTGAGGATCTAAACACTTTTGAACGCTAGATATCACATTTTTTTATTAATAAGCTATTTCTTAATTATATCTTTATTTTTTAACAAAAACCCGACAGTGCGGGAGTTATCAACCATCACGGATGGTGCTGAAAGATTAAAGTTTTTTGAAGTTTAGCAAAAATCCTGAAATCTTTTGTAATATAAACAGGAAAGTTGAAAAAAATCTAAAGACAAACTAATTGCATAAAAGTGTCGCTAAGGTAGTAAAGATGACGGTTTGTCAGAGAAAAAGAGTGTTAAGCTCGGCTAAGCTCAGCCCAAGCAAAACCGCAATATTTAATTAAGTTCGATCGATAACAAAGGCTAAGGTAAAGTTCATGGCAAACTCAGTTTTAAATAAGCCAAACGCAGCAGGAGTGCAGTGGCAGCCAAAAGATATTATCCGCGGCCTAGTGTGGAAAATTGCGATCGCAACCTGGCTGTTGATGGCAGTAGGCAGCGCCACGCGCGTCATGAATGCGGGGCTCGCTTGCCCCGACTGGCCGCTGTGCTACGGTCAATTAATACCCGCAGCGCAAATGAATTTGCAGGTATTTCTGGAGTGGTTTCACCGTTTGGATGCAGCAGCAATTGGCTTAAGTGCGATCGCCCTTTTAGCACTTTCTGTCTTCTACCGCAGCCGCCTGCCTTCCTGGCTGCCCCTCGCCAGCGCCGGTGCAGTATTTTTAATAGTTTTTCAAGGCATATTGGGCGGCCTCACCGTGACGCAACTGCTGCGATTTGACATCGTTACCGCTCACTTGGGAACGGCTTTACTGTTTTTTTGCGCCCTGCTAGCGATCGGTTTTATGCTGACTCCCTACGAAGCTACAGGCAATACAGGCAAATTAGCCTGGGTAAGTTCGATCGCAGCACTGCTAGTTTACCTACAAAGTCTGCTAGGAGCATTAGTCGGCTCTAGATGGGCGCTGCATCAATGTTTTGGTTCGTCAGAATTGTGTTCGGTAATGAACAGCCACATCGCCGGCATCGTACCCGCTACCGCAGCAACTTTAGCAGTATCAGTGATGGCTTGGCGGCAACCAGCACTCCATTCAAACTTGCGAAAATTAGGGAATTTAGCGAGTCTTTGTCTGATTGCTCAATTAGTTTTGGGATTGGCCACTTTCCGGCTGCACCTTCAGGTAGAACCGCTGACAGTCGCCCACCAAGCAGTCGGCGCAGCCTTGCTGGGAACTCTACTAGCTTTTAGTGTTTTGTCGTGGCGCGATCGGGTTTTATCAACTTGAGAGTAATATCATGTCCGGTAGCATCGTTGTTATTATAATGCAAGTTCTTGTAGGGGCGGGTTCACCATGATTCTCGATAACCGCCAACAGTTTCATAAACCCGCCCCGCCCCTACAAGCACGAATCAACCGAACATGATATAGAACGCATATTTATCTATTCCTTGAGTTAGAGGAAGCTGATTTATCCCTCGGTGAGCGCGGGTTTATTAGTCCTTGTAGCTACAGCAAATATCTCTCGTAAAACCCGCCGACCCTACAGCCAAATCACAAATGACAAGTGACAACTAACAACTAACAATTAATCACAAATGCAAGAAGTTCTTACAAACAATAGCCCTCGCCTCCACGAAAACTTTTCGCAAGTGGTGAAAAGTTACTACCAACTTACAAAGCCGAGAATTATTTTACTGCTGCTAATCACGACATCAGCCGGAATGTGGATGGCCGCCAAAGGAGAAGTCGATCCGCTATTGCTAGTATCAACCATCACCGGAGGCGCTTTGGCTTCCGCATCGGCGAATACGATTAATTGCGTCTACGACAGCGACATCGATTATATTATGGAGCGCACCCGGTGGCGGCCGATTCCTTCCGGGCGTGTGAAGAAACGGGATGCTTTGATTTTTGCGATCGCGCTAGCGACAATTTCCTTTACATTGCTGACAGTTGTTGCCAACTTATTAGCCGCCTTGCTAGCAATGTCAGGCATAGTTTTCTACGTCCTAATTTACACCCACTGGCTGAAGCGCCACAGCGTGCAAAACATCGTCATCGGCGGTGCAGCAGGGGCAATTCCGCCGCTAGTTGGCTGGGCTGCGGTGACGGGAGATTTGAGTTGGGGTGCGTGGCTGCTATTTGGAATTATCTTCCTGTGGACACCGCCACATTTTTGGGCCTTAGCAATGATGATTCGCGAGGAATACAAGGAAGTCGGCGTCCCCATGTTGCCCGTAATTGAGGGCGACGAAGAGACAGCCCGCCAAATTTGGATTTACACGTTATTAATGCTTCCTGCAACTTTGCTGTTTGTTTATCCGTTGAATTTAGCGGGCCCGGTGTATGCTGGTACTGCGATTTTCCTCGGTGCTATTTTTGCCCAAAAGGCTTGGTTGCTGTTGCAGACTCCAGAAGATAAGAAGGTGGCGCGATCGCTCTTTAAATACTCTATTCTGTACCTGATGCTATTGTGCGCTGGAATCGTGGTTGATAGTTTGCCTGCGACTCACAACTTTACTACTGCTGTTGTCCAAAATGTGCATACTTTCATTAGTGCAGTTGTGATGTAGTATTCTGTTAGAGCCCAGACTTCTTATAGAAGTCTGGGTTCTGGCTATTTAGCTATTTTTCAAATATTTACCCAAAAACTCTAACTGGTTCACCATTTCCTCTGCTGTCTTATTCGCAGTTAGTTCCATAATTGCTTTAACTTGCTCGCCGACAGAATAGTCTTGTGAAAGCAGCGCAATGCCAGCATGAGATTCCTCTCTGACGAGGAATTCAGTATGTAACTGACAGAAGTCTCCAATATTGTGACTGTACAGCACTCTGTTTTGAGTGGTAGCTAGCCGAAGTTGTTCTTCGTCGATTAATCCTTCTGTTTGAGTTTCATTGACGGTGGTTACATCAACTTGACGCGATCGTAATGCCCGTAGAAGAGACTGATCTTGGGAATCTTCATCTAGGTAAATCTTAATCTCACTCATGCTTCTTTACCAAAGTTACTGTATAAAGCTTCTAGGCGCTTGGCTTCTGCGGCTTGATGAATTAGGTCAGTTTCAATTTCTTTGGTGTTGGCATGATAGTAGGTGAGTGCGGCGTAGACTTCGGCGAGGGTGAGATGAGAAATGCGATCGCAAATCTCTTCAGCATTCAATCCTCGCTTGTACCAGGTTACAATCCGGCGAACGGTAACGCCTTTACCGAGGATGTGGGGACATCCACCATGCAATCCGGGAGTGCGTGCAATGAGCGTACCAATGTCAATAGATACTGCTGTGGTCATAAATTTTATAATCTTAACTATACTCATAATAGACTAAAATTCCATAGAGGCGAACTGATTATGAACTGGAAAGCACACATTCACTCAAATCCTAAAATTATGCTGGGCAAGCCTGTAATTAAGGGAACGCGAATATCAGTTGAGTTCATTTTAGGGTTATTTTCAGATGGTTGGACGCAGCAACAAATTCTCGAAAACTACCCAACGCTTAATCCTGAATCAATCCAAGCAGTGTTTGCTTTTGTGGCGGTCGATAAATGAGGTAAGCTAGAGACAAAGGTTTTAAACAATTTTAACCAATGCCAGCATCCGTTGCTTATCTGTTTGACAGAATCACAGTGAATCCAAGACAATGTGGCGGTCGTCCCTGCATCCGGGGAATGCGGATTCGAGTCATCGATATCCTAGAGTTGCTAGCTGTGGGTTTGAGTTTTGAGCAAATTCTTGAAGAATTGCCAGACTTGGAACTTGAGGATATTAAAGCTGCGCTTCTGTATGCAGTCCGCAAACTCGACCATCCCGTTTTAGCCGCATGACAATTGTAAATTCAAAAAACCTTATAATGTACAGAATTGAGTGACTGACGGAGGAATAATACAGAGGATATGTCCGAGTAGAGTTTCACCTTGTACATTCTGGGATGATGGTTTATGTGGATGTTTAAACGCTTTGAGATCAAGAAGGCAATCGGAATTTTAGGCTTAGGCTCTATTTTTGTACTTTTACTTAGTCGTAATGGTGCTGCTGGTTCAGGAACTGCCGGTGTAGAATGTTTATTGAGTGCGAAGCCATATATTCAAGTATTGAAGAGTAGTCAAAATTCGGCAATTCGTGTTATTGCAGTTACTGAGTTAGCAAAAATTCATGATTCTAGGTGCATTGATGAATCTCATTTTCAGCAAGAGGTTAATAAAGTTTTCATCGAAGTTTTAACAACAGATCCGGCTCCTACTGTCCGCTCTAAAGTAGCACTAACGCTTGAAAAATATCAATATGGAATGACTAAAGAAGCCATTCAAAAGCAATATATGGTAGTGAGAGATGTCTTAAAAAATGATAAGAGTCCAGAGGTGCGCTTTAGCGCAGCAATTGCTTTATGGGATATAAAGATAGGTAGCGAAGAGAGTGAATCTGAACTAGCCAACTATGTTAATCCAATAGTTCCTGAACTGATCAAGGCTGCTCAAAGTAGTCAAGATACAGAGATAAAATATTTAGCTATTGATGCTTTAGGAAAAATTGGCTCTGGATTGAAAGGAAATTCTGTAAAGAAAAATTTTTCGCGACCACAGAAAGTTCTTCCTGTTCTAGTTAATGTTCTAAGGAGTGATCCTGATAAAGGAGCGCGAGCGCTTGCAGCAGAATCTCTTGCAAGAATGGAATCAGAGACTAAAAGCATTGTTCCCAATATGATAGATGCATTCAAGCAAGAGAAAGAACTTGAAGTGCAGCTTAAGATTGTTGATGCTCTTGGAGGTTTTGAGAAAAAAGCGAAGTCAGCAATATATATTTTAGAGGAGGCTTCAAAACAAATTACAAATCGTCAGCTTCGTGTACATATCTTACGAGCAATAGGTCAAATAAGCCAGAGATCAGATGCGCTTATTTTAAAGATGATTGAAACGGCAAGAAGTAGTTCTACCACAGAAGAAAGAATAACAACTATAGAATTATTTGCTTCTGAAGCATCCCATCCTAGAAGAAAAGAGATTGTATCTTCATTGATTGAGATTTTGAGCAGTGAAAAAAATCCAATTATTCGCAGCTTAATATCGAAGGTATTAACCAACTTTCAATCAGAATATGATTCAATTATTCCGTTTTTGTTGCAAACCTTGAAAAGAGAACCTAATCCAGATGTTAGGGAATCTTTTGTAAAACTATTTGGTGGCTATACTATTTCTATAGGTAAAACAGAAAATAATAGGACTTATGTAATAAGTTATATTAATGAGCAAATTCTTTACAAATATTCAGAATTACTGGTTCCTGCTCTTATTGATTCTTTGAAGAATGATAAAGATTCTTCTGTTCGTTCTGAATCAGCATCTTCTCTAAAGTCTTATGTTATGGAGGAAGAACTGATTGTTTCAGAGCTATCCGAGATTCTGAGAAAAAAAGGTGGAAATAACAAAGATAGTGATATTGCAGCGATTACTGATACTTTAAGTTCTTTTTCTCCAAAGAAGTCTATCCCAGCATTATCTGAGATTTTGAGGACACATCCTGATAAAAGAGTGCGTTCAAAAGCGGCATCAGCTCTCGCAGAAACTTTCGATATATCACAGAACTTAAATAAAATGTCTGCCGAAAATCTGGAAGAAAATTTTATTGGGTTGGAAAATGGTCTGAGAATTTTGGAGACCATACCAGCTAGTCAGCAAAATTGGACAGGGGGAAATTTAAATACACTGACAGAAAAGTTTCGATTGCGTATCAATAATATTCAATTGGAGAAAGCAAGACGAAAAGATGAATCTGAGAAACTCTCCAAATGGTTAGAGAAAAATAATTCGATTGTACTCCTTGCTCTATTTTTTGCAGTTTTAGCTATTGGTTATTGTCTAGTCCTTTGGTTGTATCCTCGTTTGCTACTTTTTATTCCTTCTAGCATCAGGCTACCGAAGGTGGGCAAAATTCCATTCAAAATTATCCTTTTTCTAAAATATCACCCCAGAGTAATGGATGCGTGGGTCACGCACTACCTCGGCTCCGACACCCACAGCGAAACCGACCAACCCAGAGCCAGACTGCGGTTTGGGGCAATCGAAACCGTCAGTCAGCATCAAACCTACATTCCGCTGCCCTTAAACCTCAGAGCCAATAAGCAAGCTAACCGTTACGAAAGCCTACCTTTGTCTGAACTTCAAGGTATTTTTCGAGGAAACATCGTGCAGCTATTGCTCTACGGCGAAGGCGGAGTCGGTAAAACCAGCCTTGCTTGCCACCTTGCCCAACTAGCAATGGTAGATAAACCCCGTTCTCGACTCTGCAAACAGCACCCCATGCTGCCTGTTTTGATTGAACCGGAACTGCTGGAACAAGAACTTGTTCTCGGTAGTTCCTTACCCAATAAAACGACTATTCGAGAGGTAGGGGCAGTTCAGCAGGCTGGCTATGGCATCATTCCTCTCGATGAAACTGTGCAAGAGCATTGGGATCATGCCACTAATCAAGCGCTGATTGAAGCAATTCGCAAGCAAGTACAGTTTCTGATTAACGAACAGGAACCTATTAGTGATGAACTTTTGAAATACCTGCTGCAAGCGGGACGGATTTTGGTGATTGTTGATCGCGTTTCCGAAATGAGCCAAGCCGCCCATCAGACGATTGATCCTACCTCCAAAACCTATCCGATCAATGCGCTGGTTCTCACCTCTCGCCAACGGGAAAAAATTGGCAATATTCAACCGAATGTCATCGAACCTTTGTCTCTAACTGGGTCAGAACTTATGCGGTTCATGGAGGAATACCTGAAAGTTACTCGTAATATAGAGCTTCAACAACAACCTAACCTTTATAAAGCCTGCGCCAATCTACAACAAATCGTCGAAGCGCGAGGCGACAAAAGCATCATTACGGTATTGCTTGCTAAACTTGCCGCTGACCAACTCATTGCTGGAAAATCCTTGCCTACCAGCATCCCTGATCTGATGCTCAAATCCCTTGATGTATTCAGTGACCAGGTGCATCGCCACGAATTCAAGCCTGATTATCGGACTGTGTATCGAGATGCTCAAGTAATCGCTTGGATGTGTTTGCAGTCTACCTACCGCCCAAATACGGCTTCACGTAAGGTCATCACGGAAGTGTTGACCAAACTCGACTCCAAAGCAGATGTACCTCAACGGCTCAATTATCTTGCTACTGAACTGCGTATCGTCGATATCGTCGGTGCAGGTCAAGAGCAAATTCGGATTGCCCTCGATCCAATGGCAGAATATCTAGCTGGACTCCATTTAATAAACCTTTACGGCAATAAGGATAGTGATTGGAGAAAGTTCCTAAAAAAAGCAGGCGAATTTGATAAGCTTGCGATTCAAGGGTTCATGTTAGCGGTGCAAGATTGTTGTCGCGTTGCTAGTTTAGAGAATAAGGTTTCAGCCGTGATTGTCGATGAATTCAAATCATTTATGAGTTAAGTTAAAATTATCTATTTTATAAGGTGAATGCCATGCAAGCCAAACTTCAAGAACAACTTTCTCCTGCTGATGCCCAAGTCATTTTGAGACGCTTGCCAGAAAGAATTCAAGCGGCTCTGATTGCGCGTGCTGCGGAAATTGAATATCCGATCGCAGCGGTGCTCGAAATGGCGATCGCCAGTTTTCAAGGGCACAGAAGCATTAGGTTTCGTAGATTGCAAACCAGGACGCGGGCAGTAAAAGCGACAAGAAGTGCCAAAGTTTACGGTATACTTCGTTAACGCACCCTACAAGAGCCACGTTAAGCTACAAACAGACAACAGAGAGCCAACCTACGCAAAAGGTTAATATCAATGATTGCGATCGCCCAAAAAACCCTTTCCTTCGAGGAATTTCTCAACTGGGATGACGACTCCGGCAGGTCATTCGAGTTAGTCAATGGAGTTGCCATGCCCCTGAGTGAACCCACAGCCAAACATGAGGATGTCGTCGATGGTTTATGTCGTCTCTTAGTAGAGCATTGCCAATCCTTGAACCTTTCCTACATTCCTCGACAAAATAAACAAGTCAGATTGAATGCTATCCCAGGCGAAAGTGAATCGAGTCGTAAAGCCGACATTGTGGTGTTTGCCAAGGAAGAATGGGCTAGAATGCGTCAAAGTTCTGCCTCTGCTGCTGCCTATATTCCACCTCCATTGGCGATCGAAGTTGTTAGTACCAATTGGCGGGATGATTACCGCATCAAATTGAATGAGTATGAAACTTTAGGAATCCTGGAGTATTGGATTGTTGATTATGCAGGGTTGGGAGGCGTTCAGTATATTGGCTCTCCAAAACAGTCTACGGTGACTATCAACCGCTTAATTGATGGTGAATATCAGGCACTGCGATATCAAGGAGAAGACACTATTATTTCTCCAATGTTTCCTCAGTTGGTATTAACGATCGCTCAAATCGTTGCGATGACAGAAGTTTAGTGTTTGCAAATTATTTAGATGAACAGTTGTATAATAGTATGGAGCACCACATAAATCGGGAGAGTTTCCCATGCCCAATCCATTCTCTGGAATGAATCCCTACCTCGAACAACCAGAGTATTGGTCGGATTTCCACAATCAATTGGTTGCAGCAATTGCTCGATCGTTAGTCCCCAGACTCGTTCCGAAATATCGCGTGGTGACGGATAAATGGGTGTATAAAATCGCAGGTTCGACAGCAATTGCCATTGGTAGACCAGATGTCAGCGTGCAGCAGAACCGAAGGAATGCGCCAGCAAATACAGGCACTTTTGAAGGATCTATTGCTGTCTGCCCAATGCCAGAACCTGTTAAAGTAACGGTTCCAATGCTAGAAGAAATTCAGCAATCCTATATCGAAGTAAAAGATGCTGCAACTCAAGAAGTGGTGACGGCGATCGAAGTGCTTTCACCTGCGAATAAATACGGAGATGGTCGTAAAAAATATATCACAAAACGGCAGAAAGTTTTAGAGAGTCTCACCCATTTGGTTGAAATTGATTTGCTGCGCGATGGTATTCCCTTGCCTGTAGAAACTGGCGATATTCAGAGTCACTATCGCATCTTGATTAGCCGATCGCAAATTCGTCCGATTTCTGATTTGTATCCCTTTAACTTGGGCGATCGCATTCCGGCATTCTTGTTGCCTTTGCGATCGGAAGATTCAGAACCCATATTAGACTTGCAATCCTTGGTTGACGAACTGTACGAGCAATTGGGCTACGATTATTTCATCGATTACAACAGCAATCCACCATCTCCTTGGTTAAAATCGGAGATAAATGACGTTTTGTCAATCGATCGCAGATCGAGCTCTTAGCTCTTCCTCGATCGCAATTCTACTCCTGATAAACTCAATCGTAAGCGATTATCTAACCCTATGTCTGCCATAGATTTTTACCATAACGCAGTAAAATTAGCCTTGATTAAAGATAATTGGGCGATCGCAGCCGCTCCTTATCTAATTCAGTGCGAAGATATTGATTTATCTGCCGATATTGCTGATTCAAGACCGATCGCTGCTGAACGAGAATGTCATAAAATTGTTGTTAATATCGAATGTTTTTTAGGGCGCTCCTTAATGACCGATTTTCACCTGGCAGTTGGCAGATATAAGCTCTATCAAATGCTCGTGGAAAAGACGGCACCAGAATATGAGCTCTACCTAGCCATCGATGACATTACATACAACAATTTTTTCAGGCGTGAGGGCATCGATTTTCTGGTGCAATCGAGTCAAATCAAAATTTTTGTTGTCAATATAGATGAACAGGAAATCGTGCAATGGATAAGCTAAATCAGTATCGCGAAATTATCGAAAAAATACTGTCCGAATATCGAGATTGGGCCGCAGGTGCGAATCAAATTGGCGTACAGGAATGTGTTTCCTTCGATCGAGAAAACGACCATTATTTCTGGTTTCATGTTGGTTGGGATGGCAAGCGGCGAGATTTTGGAGTGACAGTTTACCTCAAGATTGAGCAAGACAAAATTTGGATCGAAGAAGATTGGACGAAACAGGGCATCGCCAACGAGTTATTAGATGCTGGAGTTCCTCCCGAAGACATTGTTCTAGGTTTTCAGCATCCCAGTAAGCGCCCCTTCACTGAATTTGCGATCGCCTGAACCTTAATCTTGGCAAATAGCAGAAGCTATGCGATCGCATATTCAGAAATTATATCGTTTTTGATTGCATCGGAATGATTTAACCACAGAGAGCGCAGAGGACACAGAGGGAGAGAATGGAGAGATGAATACAAGACGATGCTACCGGATTTGATATTAGGCATTCCAAATCAAGAAACCGGGTTTTTTATCAAAATAACGGGTAAGGTGCCCGTTGGGGTGGGCCGGAAAGCCCGCCCTGAAAACTTTATTGACTTAATTCGACTGAATCTGTGCGTTCAAAACCTTAGAAATTCGATCGCGCGTTTCCTCCAAATGAGCCTGCGTATAAGCATCCGCATTCTTGTCCAAGTTGCGAATACTCTTGCTCAAACCCTCCCGCAACTGCCGCAACTCGTACCACGCCAGAGTCCGCGCATCCTCAGGTGCACTGGTTTTTCGCAGCACCATTCCGATTAAAATTGCCAAATGTTCTCGCTGCAACGATCGCCGAAAAGTCGAAATTTGCATCTTCTTGGACGGCTGCAAAACCTCTTTCCAAATATCTTTTTGCAAAGTATCGAACAATTCTGGCAATTTCAAAGCACTTTCCGACGCTGATTTTAACTCCGCATCCCGCAGTCTCGCCAGCCGCACTGGAGATAGCAAGACTCGCAGCACAAATCGCTGCATAAAAGTAATTCGATCGCCGATCGGGTAATCTAGAGGAAACACCAAAGCCGGACTTCCCCAGTGCTCCCAGCGCGCAGGCGCTAATTTATTCAGCAACTCCGGCGCAAAACTGAACGCATCCGGTGCAAAAACGTACTTATCCAATGTTGCTAATGCTTCTCTTTGCTGCGAAAGTTCGATCGGCACAAACGGCAATTTTCCCTTCGCATCGCCCGGGCGAATCCGACTAAACGACTGTCCGCCGACGTACAAAGTAGCATTCATCACCTGCTGAAAATAATACCCGAACACCGAATCAAACATCACCCGCAGTTCGTTATAACCGTCTTCCCCAACCGGAATTCGCTTTTCTAAACGCTTCCACATTGCCTTAGCATTATCCAATTGCCATTGCGAGTACCTGAGCATATTGTTACTGAGATCGAAGGCATTTGCAGCGGGATCGAGATTGTCAACAGTATCCTCATCCGGCGCATAAGCTAATTGCGGTTCCCCCGCGCGACTGGCAATTTGTTGCAGCGCTGGTAAGTCGCTGTTGGGGTTGGCGCCACCAAGAACTTTGTAACCGTACTCGATCGCCCAATCATCATAAGGCCCTACAATGGTGGGATAAT
This sequence comes from Microcoleus sp. CAWBG27, assembly GCF_020883145.1. NCBI lineage: Bacteria > Bacillati > Cyanobacteriota > Cyanophyceae > Oscillatoriales > Microcoleaceae > Microcoleus > Microcoleus sp. CAWBG27. The sequence continues at coordinate 7,004 of NZ_JAHREU010000035.1, read as the reverse complement.
AATCGCCCTGTACAGTTCCCTGCGGTGCCAAATTAATCGGCAGGTAATCCATTACCGACGCCACCATACCGGGGGTGCGAGTTACCTGGGTATTGTTCAAATCCTCTGGTTGCAGCATTGTACTGCCGTGAAAATTGTGTCTCAAACCGAGAGTGTGACCGACTTCGTGTGCAGTCAAATTTCGGATATAATCATTAACATAATTATCGAGCACCGGACTGCTAGGCGCTGCATTATCCAGCAGCGACATCGACATTGCCCCGATCGCAAATTGCCGGCTCGATTCCAACCCAAAACACATATCCGAACTCAGGATCAAGCGCGATAAGGGCGATCGCTTTTGCTCTTGGTATCTTTCCACCAAAGTCGGCAAATCATTAGCAATTCCACCCGGAGAATTCTCCCCGCTGCTTTTGCCTAAATCTGCATTTTCGAGCATCGGCAAATAGCGAGAGTACATTCCGAATTGACAGGGATTGGTATTAGAGCCGTTTCGGCCTTGAAAACTCCTCGCTAGCGATCGATTTTGTTCTACCAAAGACCGATATCCCTGTTTGATTAGCCGGACAATATTAGCATCCAACAAAATATCAGCATCCAAGATTTCCCCGGTTAGCGGGTTAGTACGAGACGGCCCGAGTCCGGCAAAATCCGACTCAAAAGAACTAGACCACCTAATAGTATTGTAGCGGACATCAGCCGGATCCCATTTAGCATTGTCCGGCATTTGTTTGACCTGAATTGCCTCTGTAAAACCTGCTTTTTCAAAAGCTTTGTTCCACTCCAAAATGCCCTCGCGAATTGCATTGCGGTATTCTAGAGGGACATTATTTTCAATCCAAAAGACGATCGGCTGCACCGGAGGCGACATCGGCGCCGTCGGGATTTGCTTTTGCAAATGCCAGCGATTGATATAGCGAACAAAAGGCTCCCGGCTGCTTTTGTCCGAAAAGTCTTTATATGCTGTCAGAAAATAGCCGACTCGCTCGTCTGCAAGTCTGGGGCGGTAGCCGTTATTGAGAGGCACTTCCGAGAAACTGTAGTGAATGCGGAGGTTAAATGCCCGACTGTCAGGAATCGAAGGTAAATAGTTAACTGCACTGTCATTATCGCTGGAAAAACCGTAAATAGAAGCAATTTCTACATTCAGCGGAAACGCTTTCACATCTTTAAAATAAGATTTGTCTTCATCGATCGAGTAATCAGCGCCCAAAATCGCCGGCAAAATCGCTTTAACCCCCGGTAAGTCGCGCTTTTCGCTCATCAGCAAATCGCCTAAGTCGATCAGTAGAGTTTGTCTTTGCGGATGAAGGCTTTTGAGTGGCAAAGAATAGAGAATCGACTCGCTAAATGCCCTTGCCACCGAACCCGCTTGCGGGTCGCCCGGACGCGTGCGAAAATTGATATTCGGTATGACAAACTCGACTTTATTTTGGACTCGCCGCAGTTGAAACAAGAAATCGCCCATCGGCAATCCGCTCAAAATTCCCCCTTCCCCCAAGCCTGATGCCAATGTGACGAAACACAGAAACTTTTTATTCAGTTGTTGCGGTTTAATTTCTAGATAAACTTTATTAGTTGCCAGATTGCGGTAAAGGGTAAACAGCCCTTCAAACTTTTGCGCGTCTTTGACAACTTGCTCGAAGGGTTGCAAAGTTTGTTGTTCGCTGCTGGGTGGCGGAGTTGATAAAGCAAAAGGTAAAAATAAACCTTTATACAAGCTAAACAGGAAAAAAGCTAGAGATAGTATGAAAAATATCAAAGCCAGATTTTTTCTGGGACTTTTTATCTGTTTATTTTTGCTATTTTCAGGAAATACCAATCTTTTCATACAGTTTCTTTCTCTGATGCGTTTGGGGGCTAGAAACCGGGTTTCTACGAAAATTTTGCGATGAGAAACGAGAAGTTTACGAAGAAACCCGGTTTCTGATATGGGCATCCACAACTCGTATTTCTCCCCTCTCTCCCTCGAACATAACAGACAATTTCTCGCTTAGCAGTAGCTGATAAATTTTTCCCTATCCATCTAGCGAGATTCTGCTACCAGGAAGCGAGTAACTCTACTTCTTCACAGGCCAGGGAATCATCGGATCTTGAGCCAACCGCTTGGAAACTGCAACAGCACCGTAACGGTTGAGGTGGCTGGGGTCAGAAAAAGATTCCCGTGCTTGGGGCAACAATAAACTATTATCTCGGAAAATTAGTCCGGTTTGAGCTGCTAATTGTTGCATATATTGCCGGAATTCTTGTTCGTAACCTGTCCGCACCGGATCTAAATAATCGGCAGTCAGAGGCATATTGACAAACACGAGATTGATGTTGCGAACTTTGGTAAATTCGATCGTGTTTTTGAGCGCTACAGTTTGTTCCCCTGTCAATTTAAAATCTTGATAGTCGGTGTCGTAATATCCAGATACTTTGGCGTGTTTCTGAAAGTAAGTATCGGGATTGAAGCGGATGTCGATCGGCAAAAAGCCGTTTGGTTGAAACTCGCTGGGTGCTTTACCCGCAGCAGTTTGCTGGGCGTTTTCAGCGGTTGGTTTATCGTCGTCGGCTGCGATTTGGGGGCTTTGGGTGACAATAGGGGCTGCTGGATTCGCGATCGATCGCAAAAATCCTTTCAGCCGATCGCGCTTTTTGTAAGTTGCAGAAGTATCCACCAACTTTTGACTCAGAAATTGTTGAACATTCGCTTGACTTTGTTCCAAATTGTGCACCAATTCACCAGCAGTCGCGATCGGATTTTTGGCAGTTTCCTTAGATGTTGGGGATTCTAATGGATTGGTGCGGATCAGAAAACTACCCCGAGCCAATTGCCTGTAACCTTCAGAAGAGGCGATCGCGCTAAAAGTCAAATCCGGCCGCCCGCTGTTGAGAGCCCTCGCCCCGTCCGCCAAAATCAGCAATTTCGGCAATTGTTGCGGTGGCAAAATCCGGCGGACGATCGAATCTACCACTTGCAGAGTAGCTCCGTTCACCCCAAAATTGTAAGCCCTCAGCCCTGGATAGCCTCCAGCAGCCAAAGCCGTTTCCAACACCGCCGGATCGATGCCCCGCAGCGCCCTAGAACTCCCCACTATGAGAATATCCGGCGGTTTTTTGTGCTGGCGGATGTACTCTTGGTAGCGCGCAATCTGCTCGTCAAGCTGCTCGCTCCTCAAACTCGGAAACACCGGAGCAGCCGAAACATCAGTTACAGGAACGCTAGTATTTCCCGGTTTTGTAAACCCAGAACCGTTGAAAGCCTCTTCCCCGCTCGCGGACGGCGATGGTTGTAACGGAATTTGAGGCAAATTCACCTCTTGAGACTCGGGAACCGGGAGCACAGAGGAAGAGGAAGAGGGAGACTCAGGATTCGTGAGAGAGGCTTGAACGTCGAGCTGAGGCTTGGAGGATGAATTTTGACAATTTGGGCCCCTGCAAACTTCGGAGGCTCTAGGAGCTTGACTAACCGTCGCAGATTTAAGAAATAGACCCAGCAACCAATCGGTATTGAAGGTCAGCAGACAGCCGGCGATCGCCCAAATCAAAGCCATTCCCGCCGCGCGATCGGCTCTCACGCCACCGGGCGCAGCAGCATTCATTGACAAAGCGTCGTTGGGAACAAACAAACCCGAAGCAACAAGCGGCTGCACCACAGCTTGAACCAACTGCTCGCCCAACTGGTAACCGGGGAGTCTAATTTTGAAGCGCGGCCGCGAGGAGTCGGGTGCAGGAGCATCGAACACCAAATTATCGCCCAGAGCAGAAAAACTTCCATCCGCCGCCGACGGCGCAAAGTCCGGCACCGTTTCCTTTTCCAAGACAGCCTGTTGCGAGGGAGCCGATGAAGTTGTTGGTGCTAATTCCCCGTCAACCGCCATTTTGAGATCGATACCGTAGCGCCACAAAGGCATTTTCTGACCGGCGCGGCGCCCGTATACCCGCACCCCTGCCACTCCCGGAATTTGTAACTGCCGCAAGAATTTAGCCACCGACGGGCCTACCTTCGACTGAGGAGGGCAAGTCAGAGCTTCAGTCATGACGTGGAGCACGTTGGCTTTGTGCAGCGCCACAGCCCGAATCCCTCCGGTTTCCAGCTTGCGGTTGAGATTGGGATTGAGAAACCTATTGAGCAAAAAAGTCAAGGCCAATTGATCGCCCTCGGCTGCCAACATCCTCGGGTTGGGAGCTAAGTCGGGGTGGTGGGCTGCTGGTAAGTCGATCCAGTCGATCCATACCGGCGACTCCGGCTCGGTTGTGCTGTCGCTGGCCGGTTCTACGCCGTAGAGGGTAGCTGCACGGATGCCTTGGGGCGCGAAGGATGCTAACAAAGGGGCGATCGCATCGGTGGTTTGCTGTTTGTCAGGGTATTCTTGTCGTTTGGGTTTTTGTCCTTTTTTGACTGTTTTGCTGCAAAACAGGTGCAGAGTTGCTTCTTTGAGAGTGGCTCGCACTTCGACTGTTGATGTCGCCAAGTGTTGGTTGAGCAGTTTGGCGATCGACTGTACGTCTCCCCAGCGTGCCCATTCCTTGAGAATTGTGTCCGGTGGCGTCAAATCGACTCGCAGCACCCAGTCCGGCTTCGATTCGCCTGCAACTTGGCTGCCGATCGCGGCTTCCCGGAAGTCCTCTAGTTGCAGTTTCCGCAGCCTAGCGGCGATCGGTTCTGCCAGCAAGGAGGGTTCGGGGCTGTAAGCTGACTCGCACAGCACTAACAGCCGCCGTTCCTTGGACTTGAGAAGTTGTGGCGCATTGGGGTGCTGGGTTTCGAGGCTGCTTTTGACTTCTTTTTCGCGAATGCTGACTTTGACAGATACACCCATCGGCCCGAGGATTTCGCTGAGATAGCTGGCGATCGCATCTGGATAGCCCCGCCGCGCCAAAGTTTCCGCTGAAACGGTCAAAGTGCCGTCGCCATCACTGTCACCCGAGCCTGTTTCGGGGGATTGAATCAAAGCCACCGCGCCGCGACTTGCCTGCTGTTGCGTGGATGTTTGCGGTGCTGGCGCAGAAACGGGGGGACTGAAAGCTTCCCGCGTTGCCGAAGTGTCGATCGTCACCGGAGAAGTTTCAAAAACTTCTGGGTATTCAATCCGGGAGGCCCTGGGGAAACTTTCGGTGTCAAAATCCATTTCTTCCCGCACCTGAGGCATTGGTGCCGGGGTTTCTACCTGTTCTGGTTTCAGTTTAAGGTTGCGGTTGTCATTGTTGAATTTGCCAAAGAATCCACCTTTTTTAGGACTTGGTGGCGGTTCGCTGTCGGGGGGACTCGCTGGTGGTGGCATTTCGGAAACTTTTGGTTCCGGTTCCGGATCCCGTCGCTGTGGCTGTGGCTGTCGCTGTTTGCCGCTGCAATCGAGCCGGACAGTCCAGTCGTTTTGTCGGGAACCGAGTTTGCGGCCGCACAGAAACAACTGGTAGATTTTAGTTCGATCGGGCAGGAGTCGCGTTAAATCAGTTTGTTCGATCGCGCTCTTAAATCTCGCCGTCACCAATTCCTGAGACGGACACAATTGCGCTTCGCACAAAATATGCAGGTGATTTCCGCGCAAACGCGCTTGTACCTGTACCTCGGGCAGTCCCAAAGCTTTTTGCGCCCACTGCGATGCGGGCGATCGATTGTCTGCCAATATACTCCCGTTCGCATTCAACATGGGACTTTAAATTTCGTCAAAGCTGGTTTTGTTTTCTACAGATAGCACAGTTTACAGGTTTTACATACAATTATTTTATTTGCCGAGCCGAACTTTATGGATCCGATTTAACTGCTCCTCGGCTTCCTGGCGAGTTCTGTATCCCCTCGGCTGGGATTCTTTGGGCAATACTGTTTTAGACAATACCTCGAATGTATTCTGGCACAATTAGACCAACTTAACCCAAGTTATTAGTCATTAATCATTAGTCATTAGTCATTCGGCTGGCATCGGAATTATAATAATTTTCGGAATGTCGTTAGTGCGAGCATCCCCGCTGGGTTCCGCCAGGATAGTCCCTGGCAGGATGTCAATCGGATATCACCGGATTTAATCTCAGAAAGCATTCGGCAGAGGGCAGCCTATTTGACTTATTTCCCCTGTAAACTAAGGATACTGAATAACGCAGGAGGGAGCTATGCCGTCGGAAAACCAAGACTTGCCCAAAACTCAAACACCTCAGAGTCCAAAATTGCCAATTCCCTCAGATATTTTATTGAGCTTGGCCGCCTTACCCATGCTGGGCGGCTTGCTGGCTGCCAAAGCTGCTGCTGAGTTTGTGAACTCGATCGGCATTGAAAGCGAAGAAGTCTTTCGGGGTTCGCGCCTCCCGGTACTCAACTTTCCTCACTCGCAGGAGTAGCAATCTCAAGGCCAGTTCAACGCTAAATTTTTTGACCAAAAAGCTTGACAGCCGATAGAATCCGTGCTGTTAAAATTTATATTTGCTTCCAGCTTCTCCATCAGTGGTTTCGCATCGCAAGATTAGTTGCAAAACACCAGGAAAGGCAGGCCCGGTAGTCCAAACCACGATCGTCATGAGTCATCCGCAAGCGCAAATCGCAAATTGTACAAGATGTCTCAAATTTGACTGCAAATAAAAATGTTTTAGGTGAAAGTGACATACTCCTACACTGATGATTCGCATACAGTGTAGGCTTCCAAGACAATCCGGCTATTGCTTAGGAGGCTCTTGGCTTTAAGAACGGAATGCCCTACCGCTCTATTTTTTATATTTATTGCTGCATTATGATCTCTATCGAGACTACACCCACAGTGAGGGCAGTCATGCCAACGAATATGCAGCTTCTTAGGTACTTTCCCACCACAATTGGAGCAATCTTGTGAGGTATTGTGAGCGCTTACTATCACCACCAATAAACCAGCATTTACGGCTTTATTTGTCAGTATTTCTAGAAAGCTTGGGCTCTTCTGGAGTCAAGGTGATAAGCAAACCTAATCAGAAAAGCAAGCTAATAGCCTTGCTCGAAAGTTATCAAAGTTCATAAAGCCATAGGCTTGTCGCTTAATCAACTTAATTCGATTGTT
>NZ_JAHREU010000034.1:45810-76613 GCF_020883145.1 Microcoleus sp. CAWBG27 | reverse complement strand
GAAGTTGAGTCCGTATCCAATGTATTGGAATTCATCATACACGGTGGTTTTTTGTTGATTACATAGTATCAATGTCTACCGCTATCTTCAAGGAATTTACAAGAAATCGTTTACTATACGAAAGCAGCCTGCCTCCAGCGAAGCGATCGCACCTAATCTCAATTCTATTACCTATTGCGGTATATCCACCCACATCTGACAGAGAAGATATTCAAAAAGGGAACTCAAGATTATTATCCTGAGTTCCCTTCATGCTTTGCTGCGCGAGCTTTTTTCGCTTAATCGCGCTTGAGCCGCCGCAATTCGTCTTGTAAATTCTGTACCTGTTCGCGGAGCTTGTCTACGCCGCCGGTTTCTTTAGTTTCTTTTGTAGAAACTTCTTCTTCCTCAGAAACAATTTCAATCCGCCGAGGTTCAGCGGTTTTTTTGTCCCCAGCAGCTTCTACAGGTGGTTGCTGCTGCTGAGCTTGTTGCACCATATCATCAACAAAGCGACGAGCTTCTTCTGTTGACATCTCACCGCGCTTCACCAATTCATCTGCCAGCTTTTGGGCTTCAGTGCGTAATTCAGTTAACTTGCTGCCAGCTTTTTCACCAGCGTAGGAAGCTAGCCCGACACCAAGGTAAACTGCTTTTTGTAAAATATCTCCGAAACCAGGCATAGGAACTACACCTCATAAAACTGGGTGAACCGGAGACCACGCCTATTACAAGCATCCCGTGTTGCTGCTACCTTCCGGTCCTGACAAGATTTGGGCGTTGGAATCGCGTGGGGCCAGTTCATTTATGAGTATAGCACAGTTATTTATTCTTCAACCACACACCAGTGATAAATTTCATAAATAACGCAACCGTTCTTCACCAGAGGGTCTTCAGCGACGATCGCCTTTGCCTCATCCATCGAAGCCGCCTCAAACATCAACATACCGCCGCCCCGCCTCGCCCAGTAGCCAGTTTTCGCTCGGTGTCCTTTAGAAATCAAATCTCGGACATAAGCTCTGTGAGCTGGCACGTACTGGTCAAACACAGGCTTTTCGACAATTCCTTTCTCAATTTTGACAAACCAAGGCATATTAAATTTTAGATTATAGATTTTGGATTTTGGATTGTAGATTGGGAATGGGTGTTTTGGTGCGGGGCATTGAGGAAATACTCGATCGCCCGTACTCGGCCATTCCTTCCTTAATCCGATGCTATCCCATGCACCTGTCAAAACAAAGATTTTTTATAGCTTTACTGGCGCCGGACGATATTCAAGAGCAGATTACCGAGATTAAACTGTATTTTGCCGATCGCTACAACAGCCGTGGTGCCTTAAATTCGCCACCCCACATCACACTGCAACCTCCCTTTGAATGGCCTGCGGCGGATGTGGCGCAATTAGAGGAAAGTCTCAGGGCCTTTACTGCAAATCGGCTCCCAATTCCCGTTACGCTATCCGGTTTTGCCGCTTTCGCACCCCGCGTCATTTATGCGGATGTTGTCAAATCGCCCCAATTGCTGGAGATTCAAACAGATTTGATGAGTTATGTCGCGGCAAATTTAGGAATTGTCGATCGCATTTCTCAGACTCGCGCATTTGTACCGCACATGACTGTAGCATTTCGCGATTTAACTGAGGAGAATTTTCAAACGGCTTGGCTGGAATTCGCAGCGCGCGAACTCCACTTTGAGTTTACCGCTGCTGCGTTAACCTTACTGCTTCACGACGGCAGCCGCTGGAACATCAGCCAGCAATTTCCGCTTTCAGACTGAACTCTCTCTTCCTTCGCGGACTTCGCGTCTTCGCGGTTCGTTTTCCCAAAAAAACTTGTTTACGCAAGCGGGGGCGAGAAACCGGGTTTCTACGAGTTTTTGCATTTAGTGACGAGAAATATTCATAGAAACCCGGTTTCTGAGGTTGCAAGCGGGGGCGAGAAACTGGGTTTCTACGAGTTTTTGCATTTAGTGACGACAAATATTCAGAGAAACCCGGTTTCTGAGGTTGCAAGTGCATCCACTACAAACCTGTTTAAAATTGAAAGTAAAGTAGATTAGCGATCGCGCCGAGGGGGACTGGCAAGTGCCACAGTTCCATAAACCGCAATTCCCGACTCTTTCAATGTTTTAATTGCCGACTTGACAGTAGTACCGCTAGTGTAAATATCATCAACCAACAAAACTCGATCGCGCGGGAGACGGCGCCGAAAATCTTTCCCCAAAATTAAAGCATCTTTCATTTCCGCTTGCCGCTGCTGTGCTGTCAGAGCGAATAAAGCCTGAGTATTTTTCACCCGCTCCAAACCGTGCCGCTGCAAAGGCAAACCAGTCAGCTCGCAAAAACTTTCCGCCAAAAGTTCCGCCTGATTGAAACCCCGTTCCTTGACCTTTGATTTGTGCATGGGAATCGGTACAACTGTTAAATTGTCAATAGCTAATTCGGGAAAACTCAGCCAAGATTCTGCCAGCCAGCCGCCAAGAGGTTTCGCTAATTGTGGATTTCCTTCATATTTTAAAGCTGCGATCGCCCGTTTGAGAGTCCCGCCGTACTCCCCCCAAACAAAAACACGCTGTTCCGATCCCCAAAATCGACCCGGATCGGCTAACTGACAGTGCTGAAGTTGCTTGTGGCAGTACCCGCAAAACTCCTCGGCGGCCGGTCGCTGACAAAGAGCACAGTTAGACTTAAGAAATAGATTGAGAAAAGATTGGACTAATCCCGTCCATTTTCGCTGGTTCATCCTAAAATTGTGGTATTGTAAAACTTCATTGACTTTATAGCCATTAATAGCCATGTATACTATAATATAGTCAAAAATGAGGGCAAAACAATGCAGCTCGTTTCCAAGCACATTATCGATCGAAACCACTGGCTATACAAGCAGCTAGATAATTTGTGCTTTCTTTCTAAGAATCTTTTCAACTACGCTAACTACCTAATTCGACAAAAATTTATTACCTCGGGAGAATACCTAGATTATTATAAAATACAGAAAATATGTCAGGGAAAGACTGACTATCTAGCATTACCAGCCAAAGTATCTCAGCAAGTATTGTTGAGATTACATGAAAGCTGGAAATCATTTTTTGCAGCTAGCAAGGAATATAACCTCCATCCAGATAAATTCAAAGCCCGACCCAAAATACCCAGATACAAACACAAAACATTAGGCAGAAATGTCCTGACTTACACCGCTCAAGCCATCAGTCAAGAATGGCTCAAAAAAGGAATAATCAATTTCTCGAAAACCCAGATATTTCTAACTACTAAAGTTCGGGTTATAAATCAAGTCAGAATTGTTCCGAAAACTTACCATTACTCGATGGAGGTAGTTTATGAATCCAAGGCTGTAACTGGCTTATCATCAGATGTTGAAGGGATAGCAGGAATTGATATTGGTCTGAATAACTTAGCGACTATTACATCCAATCAAAAAGGGTTCGGGCCGCTGATAATAAATGGTAAACCTCTCAAATCAATCAATGCCTACTATCACAAAAAAAAGGCACAGTTGCAGTCATACTTGAAAAAAGAGAGACAAACATCAATCAAAATTGAACAATTAACTCACAAGCGTAATGTAAAAGTAGATAATTACCTGCATAACGCTAGTAGATTTATCGTCAATCATCTGGCAGCTAACCGAATCGGGACACTGGTGATTGGTAAAAATGATAACTGGAAACAGGGAATAAATCTCGGCAAGCGGAACAATCAGAACTTCGTAGCAATACCTCATGCAAGATTTATTCAAATCCTAACTTATAAAGCGCAGTTAGCAGGAATCGTTGTGAAGGTTATTGAAGAAAGTTACACTTCTAAGTGTTCTTTTTTAGATAATGAAGCTTGTGTCAAGCATTCAGAGTACAAAGGTAAGCGAATTAAGCGAGGTTTGTTTCGTGCTGGTGATGGCAGACCGATCAATGCGGATGTGAATGGCAGCGCTAACATTGTCAAAAAAGCATTTCCCAACGCTTTTGCCGAGGGAATACAGGGCGTAGTAGTACGTCCAGTAAGGGTCACACCTTACAAAATGGTTGTCCGAGGCAAGTGTAATATTTGTCTAGAAAACCTGTAACTATGTGATTAATTGGAAAAACTATCAAAATTAAATCAGTTTCCAAGGACAGGCTCCCAGCGTGACAAACCTCTACTGGCTAGACAAAATTCAACCTTCAGACCGAGATGCAGTGGGAGAAAAAGCATTTTACTTGAGCTGTTTGCTCGCCCAAAATCACCCCGCTGTACCGGGTTTTGTCGTGCCGGCTACAACATTTTCGCAGTTTTTAGAGTCGATCGACTGGCTAGAACCGCTGTTGGCTGACTGGCCCCACTCTTCGCTACACTTGAATGTCGATGAACCCAGACAACTGCAATCGATTGCTCGCAGCATCCGCCACCAAATCCTCAGCGCCAAACTGCCAGATGCACTGCTCTCCACCCTAGAGTCTGCTGTTGGCGCTCTCAACTCCCAAGCCTTAATTTTTCGCCCTTCCCTGACTTCCTGGAACCCGAAAACAGCCGGAATCCTGGAATCTCACGCAGTACGTGCCGAACCACAAGCCATTGAAGCCGGACTCAAACGCGCTTGGGCAGAAGCGTTCAGAGCCAGAAGTCTATTTTACTGGCAGCGGTGCGGCATGAAGATACAGCAAATAAATCCCGTAGTTTTGGTGCAGCCAATCTTCCCAACCATCGCCGCGGGCGAGGTAAAAACTAACAGCGGTGCAGCCTGGGAAATCCAAGCCACCAGCGGTTTGGGACTGTCCCTCGCTCGGGGAGAAACCATCCCCGATTACTATCAAGTGCAGCCCGAAACAGGGGCTGTTAACTTCCAGCGGCTCGGTTACAAAACATTAGCATACAATCTCAAAACCGGGGAGGGGAAGCCGAAAAAAAAACCGCTGCTCGGGAATTGGGAAAGCCGAAAAATCACCAATTCTACATTGTTAATTCCCGATTTTGCTGGCAGTTGCGTGGAACTTTTGACGCTGGGAGAGAAAGGGCAAAGTGAATACGTTTTAGAGGAATCGCAATTGCAAAAACTCATTGAATTGAGCCAAAAAGTAATCGCCGAATTTGACTGTAATGTAATCTTGGAGTGGACGCTAAACCATACAGCAAACAGTAGCGAACCGCAGTTTTATTTTACTCAACTTCGTCTTTTGCCACGGGAACAAGTGGCGCCCTCCCTGGAAAAAGCGATCGCCCAAATCCGAACTCCTGCTATCCTCAAAGGTTTGGGCGCCGCCTCAGGAAAAGCCGAAGCAATTGCCCAAGTTATGACTAATTCCCACCCAGAAAACGCCGACTTCTTAGCCGGAGGCATTTTGGTAGCCCGCACAATCGATCCGAATTGGCTGCCTTGGTTGAAAGTTGCTGCTGGGATAGTTGCCGAACAAGGAGGCATGACAGGCCACGGCGCCATTTTAGCGAGAGAATTGGGAATTCCTGCGGTTGTGGGAGTTGTGGGGGCGACTCGGGCAATCGCCTCGGGCGATGTGGTGTTGGTAGATGGCGATAGCGGAGAAGTTTTTGCCCTCGCCCCGCATCCGGCGATCGACACAGCAGACAGCAACCCCCTTCAGGAAACGCCAAACAATGCGGATAATTACAGTACAGCAGCAAAAATGTCAATAGCCAATTATCAATCTTCAACATCAGAGCGATCGTCCAATCCCGCATCTAAACCTCGACGGGCAGAATCTCTCGAATCAGTTTGGGGCGCGCCAACGGCAACTCAACTGCTGGTTAATGTCAGCCAAACAAGTTCGATCGATCGCCTCAGAAATCTGCCCATCGACGGCATCGGATTATTGCGCTCCGAATTAATGGCATTGGAAGCTTTGGACTGTCAAAACCCCAAAATTTGGCTGCAAGATGGTCGCCAATCGGAATTTGTCGATCGCATGGCAGATTGCCTCAGCTTATTTGCCGCTGCGGTAGCACCGCGACCAATATTTTATCGATCTCTCGACTTGCGCGAGTCAGGAGCCGACGGCAGTTTCGGCGATACCTTTGAACCGGAGTTATTTGATTGGGAGTTGTCCGTACTTCAAAAAGTCTGCGAGTCAGGTCATACAAATGTCAATTTAATTTTGCCTTTCATGCGCTCTGTAGACGAGTTTGTCTACTGCCGCCAGCGCTTAGAAACTATTTTGAAAAATCGACCAGACCAGTTTCAAATGTGGATTATGGCGGAAGTTCCTTCGGTATTATTTTTATTGCCAGATTACGTAAAAGCAGGAGTTCAAGGAATTTCCATCGGCACCAACGATTTAACTCAGTTTCTGTTAGGAATTCACCGCAAGTCCCAAAAGATAGGATCTGGTTTCAACGGACGCGATCGAGCAGTGATGAGGGCGATCGAGCAATTAATCCGACAAGCCAGGGCTGCGGGAATTCCTTGTTCTATCTGCGGCGATGCTCCAGCTTTGTATCCCGAGATAGTTGAATCCTTGGTGCGGTGGGGGATTTCGTCTATTTCGGTGAATGTCGATACTACAGAACAGACTTACAGGGCGATCGCCCGCGCCGAACAGCGCCTGTTGCTAGATGCCGCACGGGCGATCGTTAAAAATTAACCATTATTACAAAAATCTAGTTTTTGCATAAATATATCGCGCTTCCTCACTGAGTTTTTCTGCGATCGCGCCTTAAGAAACCTCAGCGATCATTTAAAAACATCCGATTTTCAAGCTATGATAGAAATATTACCCACACTTTAACTGGAGGTAGAAACAGTGAAATCAAAAATTATTGCAACCGCAGCAATACTTGCGGCCCTCGGCTGTCTGCATCCCCATCCAGCATTATCTCAACCCGCAACTGACGGCGGGACAAAACCAGGATTCTGGCAACCTCAAGCACAGGTTGACAATACTCGCAACATTACCCTAAGACTGTTAAATGAAACCGGATTAAACCTAGAATACGGTCAATCAGGTGTCGGCTTGTCATCCTTGCCAGTTGGAGCTAGCAAAAACATCCTGGTTCGCATCAGCAACCGCACCGGAGACATTGCCAATATTCCGATTAATGTCAAAGGAGGAACCACAACTTTGAAATACGACTATAACGTTGATGCCAAGGAAAACATTGTGACGGTTCGCATCAGCACATCAGACGGCCGCACTAGGCAAGATCGGTCAGTTTATATTGATGAAAAAGGGCGAATTTACTCTTTCTAAGACTGACGCTAATCAACCCGGTTTCTGCTGATAAATCTTGCTTAGACCAGCTAGGTGTCCGTTCAACAGTTGACAGTTGACAGTTGACAGTTGACAGTTGACAGCAACATCTACTTGAAAGTCCGAGGATTGGAGTAATGAATCGTCTTTTTTTAATTTATCCCTAAAACTCAGAGGCTTTCAACCAATTATTTCTGGTAAGAAATCGGGTTTTACGCCTCCGGTGCGTAAATTCTGTCTGGAAAAAGTCCATGTTTTTTTTATGCAGCGGATTTGACATCGCATCTCCCAAATCAACTGATGCTAGCAATTCGGCGCTACTTGCACGCTGGCCCATCAGGTGAGTTCCGAGAGGATGTCAACCGCCGCATCGCGAACTAATATCCGCTGTTCCTGTTCATACCTCCGCCTCGATTGCCCTCTTCTTTCGGTTTAGCTTTGTTCACTCGCAAGGGACGCCCCATCCACTCTGCACCGTCTAATTCGGTAATTGCAGCGTCTTCTTGGGCATCTTCCATCATCTCGACAAATGCAAAGCCGCGCATCCGACCGGTTTCCCTGTCGGTAGGTAAGACAACTCGCTTGACTGTGCCGTACTCTGCAAATACTGATTTCAGGTCTTCTTCGGTGGCGCGGTAGGACAAATTTCCAATATAGATAGTCATGTCGATCGAACTAAACTTGTTGTGTTATATATAATAACCTGTTCATTTGACTCTCAAGTGCCATCAAGCTTAAAACTGACCAGAAAGAATTGGTTGAAATCCCCAAGCTTTTTCGGGAGAAATTAAAATCAGACTATTCATTACTCCAATACTCGGACTGACCGGGAGAGGTCGCTCTCTGGGGGTCAACTGTCAACTGTCAACTGTCAACTGTCAACTGTTGAAGGATCGCCTTTGAACTAAAAGGGTTTGCCGCACCGACAAACCCTTTCTACTGACTGCAATAGTTAGTCCTTTTGCTTAGTCGATCGAGATCGACTGAGGCCCGGTGCTTTTAGCATTGGTGGCTTCGGCTGCGGGAGGAGTGTAGGAAGTTGAACCGGCTTGCTCATCGATCCAGCTTCTAACGGGATCTTCGTGAAGGTTGAGTCGAAGCAGGCCAGAAAAAAATCCGCCCGCAAAGGCTATAGGCTGTTGGATCAATTCTTTGACCACTGGGATGAGTTCGTCGAGGAACATTCAAGAGTCTCCTTGTGCTGCTGGGGTTCTATCTTTACTGTACCGTTTGTACGGAGATGCTGGCAGCAGACTGCAAAAAAAGGGCGATCGAGCCTGTTAAAGATGGGCAAGCTCATGCTGCAAAAAACGCTTGCCGGAAAATTGTCGGCAAATGATTTACAATGCTAATCTGTTTGTTTACAAAATTTTATGTGCCGTTTGCTTGGCTACCTCGGCGAGCCGATTTTACTCGATTCTATTCTGTACAAGCCGGAACATTCGCTAATTGTGCAGAGTTACCAGCCCCGCGAAATGACTTCGGGCTTGCTCAATGCTGACGGTTTTGGTATCGGTTGGTATCACCCGCACCTCGATACCGATCCGTTTACTTATAAAAATGTACAGCCAATTTGGAACGACATCAATCTGCCGAGTATCAGCCGATATGTTGAATCCGGCTGTGCGATCGCCTATGTTCGCAGTGCAACTTCAGGACAAGCTATAGATTTGAGCAACTGTCAGCCGTTTCAACACGATCGCCTGTTGTTCGTACACAACGGCTTTGTGCAGAATTTTCGCAAAAGTCTTTACAGACCAATTCGCGATCGGCTCAACGATACCGTTTATCAATCAATTAACGGTACTACAGATTCAGAGCACATCTTCGGCTTATTTGTCAATGAATTAACAGCCGGCAACCTGAGCCTAGAAGCTGCTTTGCAAAACTGCCTGAAAACTTTGGCTGAACTAGCAAACGCTCACCAAGTTGAATTTTCAGCAAATATTATTATCAGCGACGGACAGCAGCTCGTTGCATCTCGTTTTGCTTTCCCAAAAGTCCCTCCTTCCCTGTATTGGCTGCGGGACGATTTAAATTTCCCCAATTCTGTCATCATTGCTTCTGAGCCTTTATTTGGTGGCAATTGGCACGAGTGTCCAGTCCAGAGCACGATCAGTACGGGAGTAGACGGTGAGATCGAAATCAATCCAATCTTGTAGAGAGGCAATTTATCAGGATTTGCAGCAGTGTCGCCGCGGCACTTTTCAACTATTTGCAGACATCGATTACAATACTTTCTGCCGTCAAGCCCATCCAGATTTTAGTCCGGTTGGTTGGCATTTAGGTCACATTGCTTATACTGAGGATTTGTGGCTGTTGCAAAAATGTGGTGGGTTCAAGCCAGTTTTTCCTGAGTATCACCAACTGTTTGCTGCGGATATTTTGCCGAAAAAACAACGGGTTTTTTTGCCAACTTTTCCAGAAGTTGAATTATATCTGGATGCGGTTAGAAAAAAGGTGTTAGATTATTTGGAAATAGCGCCGATCGCACAACAGGAACGTCTCTGGCGGTTTATTATTCAGCACGAAAGTCAGCACTGCGAAACTGTTGCTTTTGTGTTGCAAATGCAGGAGAAGGAAGAAGGAAGTTCGGCAACGAGCAATGTGCGGGATGTAGCGGATAGAAGGCATCAGGAAGAAGGAAGTTCGGCAACGAGCAATGTGCGGGATGTAATTGATAGAAGAAATCTGGAAAAACAAGGATTAATTACCAATTACCAATTACCAATTCCCAATTACCAATTCACGATTCCCGATGCCCCATTACCGATCGCCAATTTAGAGATTGAGATTCCCGGCGGGGAATTTTATATGGGAAGCGATGCTGCTGAAACTTTGGATAACGAGCGATCGCGCCATCTGTGCGATCTAGAAGCATACGCGATCGATCGCTATCCGGTCACTTGCGGTCAATACCGAGATTTTATGACATCCGGCGGCTATCAGAACCGCGATTGGTGGTCTGCTCAGGGCTGGGAATGGCAAAAAGTTCATTTAGTCGATCGCCCGCTTTACTGGTCAGAAAACCCTGCTTTCAACAACCATCCAGTTTGCGGCGTCAGTTGGTACGAAGCCGAAGCTTACTGCAACTTCGTCGGGAAGCGTTTACCATCGGAAGCCGAATGGGAAAAAGCAGCAAGTTGGGATCCCACAACTGAGACAAAACTTACCTATCCTTGGGGAGAAGCACGGCCAAATGCCAGCCTGTGCAATCACGGCAATCATCTTGCCAATACCTCCCCCGTTGATGCTTTTCCAACGGGAGCAAGTCCAGCAGGCTGTTGTGATATGTTGGGCAATGTCTGGGAGTGGACAGCTTCAACCTTTGACGCCTATCCAGGATTTGAAAGTTATCCTTATCGGGGATACTCTGAACTCTATTTTGATGGAGAACACCGGGTTTTGAAAGGCGGGAGTTGGGCAACTTTTCCTCAGGCAATGCGATCGACTTTTCGGAATTGGTACTATCCGGGCGTGCGGCAAATTATCGCGGGTTTTCGCTGCGCTATAACTACGATCGCATAGGTTCGTAGTGAGGAATGCGAGTCCTCTAATTTTATGCGGACTGAAGTCCTCACTACGAACCGTTCAACAGTTGACAGTTGACAGTTGACAGTTGACAGTTTGAAAGCGACCTCTACCTAAAAAGAAGAGGATTGGAGTAATGAATAGTCTGATTTTAATTTCTCCCTCAAAGGAAGAGGCTTTTAATCAATTCTTTTTGGTAAAATTTATTTTTTAAAACATAAATAGTTAATTTTAGACAATATTTGCTTGTCAAACACCAAAACTTTTTCCACTTAAAAATAGTAGATTAAAAAATGTTTGTTAATGATTTAATAATTTAGGTTGATATTTGTTGAATTTTAATTTGTGGACGCGACTCGCCATCGGGTGAGAAAATACAGAACAGAGAGCGGCTTAAAAAATCTAGCTGGAGTGCGATCTTCAGTAACGCGACTGTGTGCTATACCCATTTGTGCATCCTAATTTTACTTTATGAAATCCTCAAGACTTTCCGACAAGACAAACCCAGCGTCAACCAAAGAAAACCGGCTGTACTTAGAGCGGCTGGTGAGCGCTGTGGCACCGACACCCGCAGAAATCAACGCTGGCAGCGATGCAATTACCGGGTTGACTCAAAACCCCAAAACCCTGCCTCCCAAGTATTTCTACGACGATCGCGGCTCGAACCTCTTCGAGTTGATTTGTCAGTTGCCGGAATACTACTTAACGCGCACTGAGACGGCAATTTTGCAAGAGTGTGCAGGGGCGATCGCCCATTTGACGGGCCCGTGCGAAATCGTCGAACTTGGCAGCGGCAGTTCCACGAAAACCCGGATTCTCCTTGATGCTTACAGCAAATTGGAATATCCGCTGCACTATTTGCCGATCGACATCAGCCCTACTATCCTAGAAAGCAGCGCTTGTCAACTGTTAGCAGATTATCCATCGCTCCAAATTCACGGACTTGTCAGCACTTACGAATTAGCCTTAGCTAAAATTGCCCCGTCGCCATTGCCAACCCGAATGATTTGCTTTCTAGGCAGCACCCTCGGCAATCTAAACCATCAAGAATGCGATGTATTCTTCTCGCAAGTTGTCGGTGCATTGCAGCCGGGAGAGTATTTTTTGCTGGGAATTGACTTAGACAAATCTAAGGATATTTTAGAGCCGGCCTACGATGACAGTCAAGGAGTGACCGCAGCATTTAACTTGAATATGCTGCGACATTTAAATCGGAAGTATCAGGGAAATTTTGATTTAGCGCAGTTCGAGCATTGGGCTTTTTACAATCAAGAACAATGTCAAATTGAAATGCACTTGAAAAGTAAGAAAGCGCAAACAGTGAACTTGCGCGCGCTCGATTTAACGGTTGAATTTGCCGCCGGAGAAACTATCCGCAGCGAAATTTCGCGCAAGTTTAATCTCAATACTGTCAAGGCAGATCTTTCGCAGCGCGGTTTAAAGCCGGTGCAAGTTTGGACAGACCCAAATCAGTGGTTTGGCTTGATGCTTTGTCAGTTGACAGTTGACAGTTGACAGTTGGCAGTTGGCAGTTGGCAGTTGACAGTTGACTGTTTTGATAGTTGTTATTTGTTATTTGTTATTTGTTATTTTTGAATATCTCCAAATAATCAGTAACTAATGACTAATGACTACTAATATCATGTCCGGTCGATTACCATAACAAAAAACGGTTCGTAGTGCGGACTTCAGTCCGCAATATGCTACGGACTGAAGTCCGCACTACGAACGGATATTATCGCGCTCGATCGGACATAATATAACTACTGACTAATGACTAATAACTAATGACTAATAACTAATTAACAAATCGGCCGCTGTCCGGGTTTTACGGCGTGAATGTACTCGCTGCCGGATGTCGGCCATCCCCGCTTGTAATAGGCTTCCTCGGGCTTCCCCCAGCCCAACTGCAACAAAATTTCGAGAAAATCCAACTTTTCCCACTTCGAGAGACTCGCCCATTCTGTACGCTGGGCTAGAGCTTCTACGTCGATCGGCTCGATCGCTCGAAAATCCTTCCCACTATTAATACTCAAATACAAATCCATGCCCGCAGTTACCCGCTCCCAGAATTCCAAAATCGCAGTCTTAGCAGCCTTCAGCGTCATCAAATCAACTGGTAGAGCGATTAATTCGTCATCCACTGCCGGGTAGCGTAGAGTATTGCCTTTAACCGTCATTTCCCGCCAGACAATCCCAGAAACTTGATGTTCCCGCTGGTATTCGTGCACGGCTGCCTTAAAATTTTGATAAGCAGTGAACTTTTGAACGCCCTCAGATTTGAGAAAGCGATCGATCACGGGGTTTCCTGTAGCAGGAGTTTCAGTCAAATTGAGGCGCCGCCCGTGCAAGCAGGCTTGGCGCTCTTGAGCGAGGATTTTAATGAGTTCCGCCGTGCTGTAGATCTTGGGCATCTTTAATTCAGGCAAAATCTATTGATTTGCGGGTCTGGCTGGTTCGATCTGCTAATTTTCAGTAAAGATTATTTGTTTTTTTGAGCAATATCACTTTTGCAGTTATTGTAACTTTTCTGTGTAGTTAATTCTAGTTTGATAGTTTACACGAGTTGGGCCCATAAATCCCGAAAGCTTTTTGAAAAAAGCAGTTAATCGCGATACAGAATTGCGATTTAAGCTGTCCGCTGCGCGGCGGGCGTACCTCGTGGAATTTTTCGCGAACAACAAAGCCCCCTCACTCGAAGGAGGGGGCTAAACTGAGTTAAAGATTTGGCAGTTGTATTTAGCGAGTCCAACAACCCGAAAAAAAAGCAGCATTCGCGCTTGCTGTCAACTACCAAAACTCAAATTTTTAGTTTCCAAGCTTAGTAGCGTCGTGAAGAGCGATTGTTGTCGCCCCAGCCGCCGCCGCCACCCGAGGAGCGTTTGTTGTTGTTTTCCCGAGGTTTGGCTTTGTTGACTTTCAAGTCACGGCCCATCCACTCAGCACCGTCGAGGGCTGCAATGGCTGCTGCTTCTTCTGCTTCGCTGGCCATTTCGACAAAAGCAAAACCCCGCATTCTGCCTGTTTCCCGATCCACTGGCACTTGGACGCGGCTTACAGTACCGTACTCGGCAAATACTTCGTTGAGGTCGTCTGATGTGACCTCATAAGAAAGATTACCCACGTAAATCGACATAAAATCTCCAGAATCTAATTAGGGTGCAGAGACTTAGATTCGGAGAGACGCTTGTAAATAAACACCAACAAACTACGCAACCGAATTTAATTCTTGAAAAACTACTATAACATGAAGCCAGCAGAATCAGCAATTGCCTGTCTTAATTTTCAATTTAGGGTGCCGTCGGGCAATCTCCCACGGAAAGTATTCTTGATAACTGACATATTGCACTGTTAGCCTCATCACCTTGGTTTTTTGCTGTGCGATCGAGCTGAGGGCTGATTTTTTTGATTGCTGTTAGCAGGTGGATGTTGACAGTTGACAGTTGACAGTTGACAGTTGACAGTTGATTAGACTTCTTGCCTCAGTCCTTTTAATCAAATTTTGGGAAGCTGCTCAAAGCAATCTCACAATTAAAAAAAATTGTGGGATGTTGCTCTCAGCAGCGTCCAGTTGACAGTTGACAGTTGACAGTTGACAGTTGACAGTTGATTAGACTTCTTGCCTCAGTCCTTTTAATCAAATTTTGGGAAGCTGCTCAAAGCAATCTCACAATTTAAAGAAAATTGTGGGATGTTGCTCTCAGAAGCATCATAAGTATTTTGAAAAGAAGTCTATTTCATGTGTTAGATGAATTTCTAATCTCCGATCTCCAGTCTCGGATCGCATCGGATTTAGCGCCCTGTAATGGCGACCCAAAAATAATTCTCAAAAGAGTTCTTAGGAATATCTACGCGAATTTTTCTGCCCCAAGTATAAACATCAAAACTAACGCGAGATCGATCGCCCTTTCGGGCACTTCCCTCATCAATTGCGACATTTCCCAACAGCGCCACCCAGTGACTCGGATAAGGAATCAGCGGCGGTTTGTTTTGCAGCATTCCCTCAGCAGTAATCAAAGCAAAAGCAAATCCCCCAGCTTTTATCGCCTCGTCGGCGGCCCGCAGCGCTGGAATATCGCCGCTGAAATAAGCGTAGTGAGATTTTACATCCGGGCTTCCCAAAATTTCTCGCGCCCACCCAGCCATTTCCCAAGATTTGGTCATCCCGCTGATGTTGCGGACAATTTCTGGGGCGTTGGCTTCGATGGGAAATATCAAATTTTCTGATTCGCGCAACGCCGATAAAACCATCCAGTCTGCTTGGGGCATCCGCAAATTGCCTTTGCTTTGCCGCAGCGTCATTGAGGGAGAAATCGATCGCATGGATTGAGTGCGAAAACTGCCGGTTTCCCAAAGACGGCGGCAGATTTCGACGTAGCGGAGGGGGCTGCGCGTCAAGAGTGTAAAGGTGACGGCTGCGGGGCCGCAAAAAGGCTGTCCGCCTTGATTTATTTGAAACGGATCGTGGATGCGCGATCGCATTTCGGCGATAATTTGACTTTTGTTGAGAGCCGGCCAAAAGCTGAGCAGGTTCGAGCGTTCAAATTCGGAAATTGCCTCATCTGCTTGCTGTAGCGAATTTTGGTTTGACAGTTGGGAAGTGGAACTCGCAATTGCGATCGAGTTGTCTGATTGTGTCATTTTTAGGATAAGTCGGAGCTGTTAATATTTGCCTATATTTGATTGCTTGTGCGATCGCGATCGATCGGGATCGATAAAGGGAGCATCTCAAATGAATGCAAAAAAGTAATTTCTTTACAGTGCGAGCACTTCAAGAGCTCGCGAGTGTTGGATAGATCGCGAGCTCTTAGGCTCGCACTATAAAATTAAAACTGAGATGCTCCGTTGATAAATATTATTTTAGGGTTTAATTAGATTTTTTTGTAGGCCACTGAGAAGCCAGAGTAAGAGAGAAGAAGAGATATCTCGGTAAGTTTTTCCTTATTCCTTCTTCCTTACTTCTTTCGGTAAACTGTCAACTGTCAACGGGAGCATCTGTGTTTTGTATTTATAGTGCGAGCGTCCCCGCTCGCGTATTGTACAATACGCGAGCGGGGACGCTCGCACTCAAAGAAAAAATGCTTTTTACAAATCATAGATATAGCCTTTCTCAAAAAGATGAGGTATAACTGACAGCTTACATAACTTCCCAGACCAAAAGGGCTGAAGCCCAACAACGTACCTCATCTTTCTGAGAACCGCTATATGCTCCCCTACAAACTGTCAACCGTCAACTGTCTTACCATTTTCCTGACATTGCATCTTTGAGTCTCAATTCTTCTCGACTGACTAGAGCTTCGTAGTAATCTGGTTTGATTTCTAGGGCGACTCCGTAGGAACTAATTGCATCTTGAGTCCGCTGCAATTTTTGCAAAACGTCGCCGCGCTGCGCCCAAGCTTCCCAGTTGTGGGGCTTGAGTTGAATCACTCGATCGAAAGCGACAAGTGATTCGGAATAGCGCTGCATTTTCCCCAGCACCAGGCCTCGCTGCACCCAGCCTTGATAGCTGTCGGGCCAGATAGTAATTGCTCGATCGTATGATGCTAGACTTTGTTCGTATTGTTCCAAATTTGACAGGGC
The DNA here is from genome assembly GCF_020883145.1 of Microcoleus sp. CAWBG27. NCBI lineage: Bacteria > Bacillati > Cyanobacteriota > Cyanophyceae > Oscillatoriales > Microcoleaceae > Microcoleus > Microcoleus sp. CAWBG27. The sequence continues at coordinate 60,331 of NZ_JAHREU010000034.1, read as the reverse complement.
GTTGCCACGTTTCAACCAAGCTTCAAAATTGTCTGGCACGTTTTGAATGACGCGGTTGTAAGCTGCGACGGCTTCTTCGTAACGCTGCAATTTTTCCAGGGCTGCGCCTTGCTGCAATCCTACTTTTGATGTAACGTCTGTTTCAGAACTTAGAGAGATTACTTTATCAAAACAGGCGATCGCTTCTTCGTATTGCTCTAATTTTTCTAGGGCTTCGCCTCGCAAATTCCAAGCTTCTAGAAAATTTCCTTCAATTTGGAGGGCATTGCTGTAAGCGATAATCGCATCTTTGTAGCGTTCCAATTCTGCTAGGGCCATACCTCTGCCCAGCCAAGCTTCGGGGAAATTCGGATTAATTTGAATCGCTCGATCGAAAGCATCGATCGCACCTTCATAATCTCTTGATTCTGACAGTGTTTGACCGCGTCCGATCCATGCTTCGGGATAAGCGGGATTCATTTGAATTGCCCGATCGAAACAAGCAATTGCCCCATCGCGCCACTGGTGTTTCAGGGCCATTCCTTTGTACAGCCAAGCTTCCGAGTCGTTGGGTTGGAGTAGCAAGACGCGATCGTAAGCTGTGACTGCTTCTCCATATTTGTGCAATTTTGCCGAAGCAATGCCCCGATTGAACCAAGCCAAAGTGTTTTGTGGTTGCAGTTGAATGGCGCGATCGTAAGAAGTTACAGCTTCAGCGTAGCGTTCTGCCTTCATCAAAGCCAAACCTCGGTTCAGCCAAGCTTCCCAGTTAGTTGGGACGAGTTTGAGAGCGCGCTCGTAGGCCGCTACAGCCTCAGCGTAGCGCGAGGCTTGCAGCAATACGCTGCCTTGCCTGCACCACATCGCGGGCAAATTTGGATGAAGTTGGGTTGCTTTTTTGTAACAGGTTGCTGCTTTGTCCCACTCCTGCATTTCTTCTAAAACTCTGCCCTGCTGATACCAAGCTTCGTGCTTTTCTGGATTGATTTCAATTGCTTTGTCAAAAGTCGCGATCGCCTCGGAGTAATTTTGCAAACTGAACAATGCTGTCCCGCGCAGCATCCAGGCCCAATATTCCTCGGGATTAATGGCGATCGCTCGATCGCAACAGGCTACGGATTCTGCCCAAGAGGACAGTTGCTTGTAAGCTTTGCCCAGATTCAGCCACGCGCGGGCCCAATCCGGCTTAATTTGCACCGCTTTTCCGTAGCAAATGATTGCCGCTTCGTACCTTCCCGATGCGTAGTGTCTGTTGCCCCGATCGTAATCTGGAAATGCTGCAAAAATTCTTAAAATCGGGGGCAGCAGAGCTGGTTGGGGGTTTGAGGAGTTTTCCGTGGTAGAAGTCGAAAGGTCTGGCATACGCCTTGCACGTAAAAAAGTTAGTGGGATAACAAGCTGGCGGTCTTATATATTAACTTATGCTTTTGTTAAATCGCTGCTGTTTTGAGACAAACTTAGCATATCAGGTCTCCTGCCACTAATTATCTATTTACTTAAGTGTGTATTTATACAATTATGCAGCGATCCTACTTGGCATATACGGCTGTACAATACGGTCAAGACACCAACTAATATGTCGCGATCGAGATTTCAAATCAAATTTAATATGCTAATTCTGCACCCGCTTTTAGATTTCACGGACTGCTTTATGGACTCCGATCGCGGGTCGATCGACTCTAGCCCCAGTTATTGGTACGAAGGGCTTTGCCCTCAAAGTGCGGATCTGCTTAGATTGCCACGTACTCCACTGTCTGAAGAGATCGCCAGGGGTTTGATGGAGTACCTTGCTGCTGACGATTCCTACGATCGCGAGGGGAAGATGTACGGCATCTTGCTGGTGGAAATGCCTTCGGGGGAACAGCGAATTCTCAAAGCATTTTCTGGGTTGTTGAACGGTTGCAGCGTTGTTGACGGCTGGGTGCCACCGATTCCGGGGCGATCGCGAGTTGCTTTGACAGAAGCCCGCACGCTGGCCCAATTGGAGGCGATGAAACAGGAACTGATTGCACTGAATCAACTCCCGCAGCGACAGGAATATGCAGCCTTATTGAGCGAATTTGAATTGCAATTGCAAGTTTTGAATGCGCGGCACCGCAATTGCAAGCAGCAGCGAGACGAACAACGTCAATTACTGTGTCAAACTCTCGCAGGAGACACACTCTTAATAGCCCTGGAAAAACTAAATCAAGAAAGCCGTTTGGAGGGAATTGAATGCAGGCAATTAAAACGGCAGCGGGATGCAATATTGCAGCCTCTAAAAAAGATCGTTGAAGCTGCCGATGAGCGGATGCGGGTGCTGAAACAAGCGCGAAAAGAACTTTCCCGCCAACTTCAGGCCGAGATGCACGCAGCTTACAGTCTGGTGAATTTTTTGGGAAAATCGCGATCGATCCAGGAATTGATGCCAACTAATTCTATTCCCACTGGCACCGGCGACTGCTGCGCGCCAAAATTGCTGCACTGCGCGGCTGTACACAATCTGAAACCGCTAGCAATGGCTGAGTTTTGGTGGGGGCCGCCATCGGGTGACAAAGTTCCGGGAGAGTTTTATGGTGCTTGTAGCGATCGGTGTCAGCCGTTGATGGGTTTTTTGCTGTCAGGATTGCCACAAAATCCAATTGTTTCGGGGCCGAAAGCTTACCTGGCTTTTACATCGTCAGCTAATAGTAAAAGTTTGTCAAAAGCCGAATTTAAAAAAAGTGTAAATCAGTCTTTTAATGGTGGCATCGAAGCCCGCCCGACAAGTCAGACTTTTAGGGGCGGGCAAGATACCCAACCCCTACTCCCCACAAATCATCAAAACAATCATGGTGGAACGGGCATCTTGCCCGTTACCGATCGCTCTTGGGGCACGCAAGATGCCCAACCCCTACTCCCCACAAATCTCAAAAGATTTGCTGGAACGAGCATCTTGCCAGTCACCAATCCCCAGGAAATGCTGCCAATTGTTTATGAAGACAAATGGTTGATTGCCGTCAATAAACCCTCAGATTTGCTGTCAGTTCCAGGTCGTTATTTGGAAAATCAAGATAGCGTTTTGAGTCGCTTGCAAAACTTGTTACAGGACGGGTTAGAACTGACGGCGGTGCATCGGTTAGATTTAGCAACATCTGGGATTTTGTTGCTGGCGCGGGACAAAGAAACGAGCAGTCAACTAAGCCTGCAATTTGAGAAACGGCGGGTTCACAAAGTTTATGAAGCAGTGCTTTCGGGGACTGTCAACATAGAGGCGGGGACGATCGAACTCCCGGTAAAAGAAGACCCGAAAAATTCCCTGGTTCAGCAAGTTAATTGGGAGTATGGAAAACCCAGCGTTACTCGGTTTCAGGTAATGGCGAAGGAGGGAAATTGTACTCGCGTTGAGTTTTTGCCGCTGACGGGGCGCACGCATCAATTGAGGGTTCATGCAGCGGATGTTCGAGGGCTGGGAATGCCGATTTTGGGCGATCGACTTTACGGATGTCGCGCCGCTGCGAACCGACTGCACTTGCACGCGCGGGAACTCTCCTTTGAGCATCCGCAGTTGGGTTCAAGACTCAGCTTACAGGTGGCGACGCCATTTTGATCGCGCGGGCGATCGCAAGTCCGATAGTGCGATCGCCTGCAAGTAAAATAACAAGCATAGGAATTTCAACTCGCCTCTGTTTAGGAAACCTGAAAATGCTACAGACTCCCACGAAAACCCTTACCCTAGAAGAGTTTCTGAAGCTGCCGGAAACGGAACCCCCCAGCGAATACATTAATGGACGTATCATCCAAAAACCAATGCCACAAGGAGAAGACAGCGCAATTCAGACAGAATTGCCACCTGCAATTAACTCGGTGCTAAGATCCCAGAAGATTGCCCGAGCTTTCTCAGAACTCCGCTGCACTTTTGGTGGGCGATCGATTATACCCGATGTTTCGATATTCTTGTGGAACAGGATTCCTCGCCAGGAAAATGGTGCAGTGGCTAATGTTTTCTCAATTGCTCCAGATTGGACGATAGAAATTCTTTCGCCCGACCAAAGCCAAACAAAGGTAACTAAAAATATTCTACATTGCTTGGCTTGCGGAACGCAAATGGGCTGGCTGATTGACCCATCTGAGCAATGTGTATTTGTTTATTTGCGCGATCGACCAACAGCATTTTTTGACGAACCAGATGTACTGTTACCAGTGCCAGAATTTGCCAGAGAATTCAATCTGACAGTTAAAGGTTTATTTAGTTGGCTGCTTGAGTAATACTAATTTTCAAAACTTTGACAACAGTAGTCGTAGGGTGTGTCGCTTTCACAAATCCCTGGGATAAAATGGACAATCAAGCGAGTGACGCACCAGTCGTAGGGTGTGTCGCTTTCAAAAATCCCTGGGATAAAATTGACAATCAACCGAGCGACGCACCTGGATATTCAATAGTTAACAAAAAAACCAAACAACATAATTGTTGGGCGGAATAAAACGGAGGGTTGTTTACTCGAACCGCAATCGCATAGGTGCGTCGCTACCAGATTGTCGATTTTTTTAGTGATTTTTGAGAGCGACGCACCCTACTACTTGAAAATCAAGGAGTGCTATATATAGATATGCTGACAAAGATTAGCACACAAGTTCTGTTTCAGTTATCTTGAAAAGCGATTGAACTCCAATTGCTCAAATTATTCAGTAAAGGACATAGCGAGATTATGACAGCTCAAACAACATCTTCACTCCTGCTGAGTCCCTTCAAATTGGGAGATTTATCCTTAAAAAACCGGGTAGTCATGGCACCCATGACGCGGGCCAGGGCTGGTGAAACGCGGATGCCCAACGCTTGGATGGCAGAGTATTACGCTCAGCGGGCCAGTGCTGGTTTGATCCTGACAGAAGCTACGGTGATTTCTTCTCAAGCTAACGGTTGGCTGAATACGCCCGGTATTTATTCAGACGAGCAAGCCGAAGCTTGGAAACAAGTTGTAAATGCGGTGCACGGCCGCGAAACACCAATTTTCATGCAGCTTTGGCACTGCGGGCGGGCTTCTCACAGCAGTTTTCAAGAAAACAATCAATTGCCAGTTGCAGCGTCTGCTATCAAAATCAACGGAGAAGGCATTCATACCCCTGCGGGCAAACAACCCTACGAAACTCCGCGCGCTCTAGAAACAGATGAAATCTCGATCGTTGTGGAAGATTATCGCAAGGCGGCAGAAAAAGCAAAAATGGCAGGTTTTGACGGTGTAGAAATTCACGGTGCTAACGGCTATTTAATTGACACGTTCCTGCAATCCAAAACCAATCACCGCACAGATTCCTATGGCGGTTCAGTCGAAAATCGCTATCGTTTTCTCAAGGAAATTGTGGAGGCAATTCTGACAGTGTTTCCTGCCAACCGAGTTGGAGTTCGACTTTCTCCCAACGGTGTTTACAATGATATGGGTTCTCCAGATTATCGCGAAACTTTTCTGTATATCGCAAGTCAGTTAAATACCTACGGTTTAGCTTACCTTCACCTTTTTGATGGTTTAGCTTTTGGCTTTCACGAATTGGGAACGCCGATGGTGATAGGAGAGTTTCGCGATGTATTTTCCCAGCCGCTGATTGGTAACTGCGGATATACTCAAGAACTCGCCGAAAGCGCTTTGAGCAGCCACGTGGCGGATTTAATTGCTTTTGGTCGGGATTTTATCAGCAATCCAGATTTGGTAGAGCGTTTTGCTGGGGGTTGGCCTCTCAATCCGCCTGCGGTCGTCGGCGTCTGGTATTCTTTTGGGCCTGAAGGTTATATTGACTTTCCAACTTATCAGGAAGCGGCAGCTATTTGTTAGCTGAGTCGTGCGGGGCGGGGCGATACCGAGTATCGCAACCGCCTTTGTGGGTTACGAAGCAATGCCAGTAATGATATGCAAGACTTCCCTGGAGAGTTGTCCGGCTTTGGAGGCGAATTTACCAGCTCGTTTCCCGCTCTTAGAAAAGTGCTTTAATGAATAGAAATAGCAATCATTTTTAGCCGGAGTTCTACGCACGATTCATGATAGATGAAGTTGTTGATTTCACCCAAACTGTCGATTTAACCAACTGCGATCGCGAACCGATTCAAATTCCAGGGCTGATTCAGCCCCACGGGGTGCTGTTGGTTTTGCAGGAACCTGACTTAAAGATTGTCCAGGTCAGCAATAACGCGTTGGCTTTGCTAGGTCAACAGCCCCAAGAACTGTTGGGCAAACCGCTATTAAACTTACTCGCTCCCAAGCAGATTAATGCAATTCGGCAGTGCTTAAGCGAAGACTTTGAGTATGTAAATCCGTTAGATATTTCTCTGAAAGCTAAAACAAAATTACTTCTGTTTGATGGCATTGTTCATCGCTGCAATACCATAATCTTTTTAGAATTGGAACCCAAAAAGAAAAGACAAAAAACAGACTTTTTCAATTTTTACCAGCGATTAAAAGGAACGATTACTAAAATTCAAAAGGCTCCAACCTTGCTGGAGATGTGCGAGGTTGTAGTTAAAGAAGTGCGAAAAATCACTGGATTCGATCGCGTTATGGTATATCAATTTGATGCCGCAGGAGCGGGACGGGTGATTGCAGAAGATCGGGTAGAAACGCTAACGCCTTATCTGGGCTTGCACTATCCGCCCAGCGACATTCCCCAGCAAGCGAGAGAGCTTTATACCCTCAACTGGTTGCGATTAATTCCCGACTCCTCCTATGAGCCTGTGGCGTTAGTCCCAGCGGACAATCCGTTAGACTCGCGCCCGACGGATTTGAGTTTATCGGTGCTGCGGAGCGTGTCTCCCATACACTTAGAATACCTCAAAAATATGGGTGTATCAGCCTCCATGTCTATTTCACTGATCCAAGACCAAAAATTATGGGGGCTGATTGCTTGCCATCATTCGACGCCGAACTACGTCCCCTATAGCGTGCGAACCATGTGCGAGTTTGTGGGGCAGGTAATGTCGATCGAACTGGCAAACAAAAAAGATCGTGAAGACTTAGACTACAAAATGACATTGAAGTCGCTGCAAAGCAAGTTTGTAGAATCGTTAGCTCAGTCAAAAAGCTTCTGGGATGGATTAGTTCAACTCAACTCGAACCTGCTAGAGCTAGTGGGTGCGACGGGAGTGGCGGTTTGCGCGGGAGAACAAGTTATTTGTATTGGTGAAACGCCCGCAGAAGCTGAAATTCCTGCCCTGCGGGAATGGATTAAAAGCCAAATTCAACACAACCTGTTTCAAACCCGATCGCTATCTGAAATTTATCCAACCGCAGAGTCATTTAAGAGCGTTGCGAGTGGACTGTTAGCATTAGAAATTTCCAAAGTCAACCAAAATTATATACTCTGGTTCCGTCCAGAAGTGATTCAAACAGTCAACTGGGGCGGCAACCCGAACAAACCTGTCGAAGTCACAATCGATCGCGAGATGCGGTTGTCTCCTCGCAAATCCTTTGAACTCTGGCAACAAACGGTGCAGGGCTGCTCGTTACCCTGGAAGTCCTGCGAGATCGAAGTCGCCACCGAACTGTGCAGCCTGATCGTCGGGATTATCCTCAGTCAGGCAGATGAAATGGCAAAGATCAATCTAGAATTGGAACGCAGCAACACAGAATTAGATGCCTTCGCCTACGTCGCATCCCACGATCTCAAAGAACCGCTGCGCGGCATTCATAACTATTCCAATTTCTTGATAGAAGATTACGGGGATGTGTTGGATTCTGACGGCATCGCTAAATTGCAAACGCTGGTGCGCCTAACCCAACGCATGGAGGATCTGATTAACTCTCTGCTACACTATTCTCGGCTGGGACGCACCGAACTTTCGCGCCAACCGACAAATCTCAACGATTTAGTGCGACAGTCGATCGACATTTTAAAGATCGGCGGGCCTCCGCAAGCGATCGAGTTTCGGACTCAATCGTTGCCGACAGTTGCCTGCGATCGCACTCTAGTTAGCGAGTTATTCCTCAACCTGATGAGTAACGCGATTAAATATAATAATAAAACCGAGAAATGGGTGGAAATTGGTTCGATCGAATCAGAACCCGGGAGCAGTAACGACCCAAGTTTATATACGTTTTATGTGCGAGATAACGGCATTGGCATCGCCCAAAAGCATTTGGAGCGAGTTTTTCAGATATTCAAGCGACTCCACGCACAAGACGAATATGGTGGCGGTACAGGAGCAGGTTTGACGATCGTCCAAAAAATTGTCGATCGACACGGGGGAAAAATTTGGGTAGAATCGACGCCCGGTGAGGGCAGCACGTTTTACTTCACATTGTCAGCGGCGGTCAAACCATGACCGGATATTCAGCGATGCGTGCTATGCAACTCCCTCCCTTGCTGATCGTTGAAGACAGCAACGAAGACTTTGAAGCACTCCAACGTTATTTAAACCAATCTTTTTCGGATATCCCCGTCTATCGCTGCACTGATGGCGATCGGGTTCTGGCGTTTCTCTACCGCACGGATCCCTACGCCAATCCTAACACTGCTCCGCGTCCGGGACTGATTCTGCTAGACCTCAACTTACCGGGAACGGATGGGCGAGAGGTACTATATAAAATAAAACAGGATCGGAATTTGAAACAGATTCCGGTGGTTGTTTTCACCACCTCTAACAATCCCAAAGACATCGCAGCCTGCTACGAACAAGGGGCGAACAGCTATATCATCAAACCTATGGACTTCAAATTATTGAAGCAAACTATTCAGACGTTGTTGAGCTACTGGTTTGAAATCACGATGCTCCCCGTTCAGTCTCCCGAGGAAGACCAGTTTTGACATTCTCAGGTCTAAAGACACGCTCGATTCTCTAAGACAAGCTTAGAAAGGATAGTCAAAGATCCTTCTAGACACTCAAGACAACTATCAAACGATGTTGCAATTGTGCTTACTTTTACCTTTGTTTTCAGTCTATCGCGCTTGCCAGTTGTGGTACGCTCTACAACCTGCCATTATTTACCCTTTCTTGTCATACTGCCGTTAAGTACACTTAACCGTTGTTTCGCGGGGGTCGGGATTTCTCCGTACTAGGATGTTTCAACACGTAGATAGTTCTTTTCTTACTCACAAATCTAGTATACAATAAATTGTTTCTACCACGCAATAAGAAAGAAAAAGACGGGGACTGAAGTCCCCCGACTCACTTCCCACGAGCGGGCTAAAGCCACGCTCGTTTCCCGCTTCCGGTATAAATTTTTATGAGTAAAGTTGAGCGCACTGTTTTGATTGTGGAGGATAACCCGGAAGACACTGAAATGTACCGGCGGTATTTGCTGCGCGATCGCGAGTATAACTATACGATCGTGGCTGCAAAGTCTGGACAGCAAGGGCTGGCTCTGTGGCAGCAGCACCAGCCAGATGTGGTGTTGCTCGACTACCGACTGCCAGATTTGGATGGGCTAGAATTTCTGGCAGCCTGGGAAACCGAAGCACAGCAACCAAATTTACCCGTGATTATGGTGACGGGGCAGGGGAATGAGGCAATCGCAGTCCAGGCAATCAAAGCAGGCGCCCAAGACTATCTCGTGAAAGGGCAAATCACCCCAGAGAGTTTGCAATTGGCCGTGCACAGAACGATCGCAGCCGTGGAGTTACGCCAGCAACTGCAACAGCGGATCGATCGAGAGCGGGCGATCGCGCGGATAGCACAGAAAGTGCATGGAACGCTCAACCTAGAAGAAATTTTATACATCACTGTCGAAGAAGTGCGACAGTTCCTGCATACCGATCGCGCGATCGTGTTTCGGTTAGAACCAGACGGTATAGGAACTGTGATGGCAGAATCCGTTGGGGATCGATGGATATCGATTCTGTCAGCCCAGATCTACGATCCTTGTTTTGTCGAGAGCTATGTCGATCGCTACCGTCTGGGAATGGTGAGTACAAAAGCAGATATTCACGACGGCAGCATTTCCCCGTGCCACGTGGAACTCTTGAGTCAGTACCAAGTTAAGGCGAATCTAGTGGTTCCCATTTTGCACGAAGACCAGTTTTGGGGAGTGCTGATTGCTCATCACTGCGCCTCCCCCCGCGAGTGGCAACCGTTGGAAATTGACTTGCTCCAGGAACTGTCAATTCAGGTGAGCATTGCGATCAGACAGGCGGAGCTTTACGAGCAAGCACAACGCGAAATCGCCGAACGCAAACGCACTGAGGAAGCGTTGGGAGGCAGCGAAGAAAGACTGCGGTTGGGGCTAGATGCCGCCCGCATGGGAACCTGGGACTGGAATATTCCAGACAACCATATTACCTGGTCTTCTAACATGGAAGACTTGTTTGGGTTGGCGCCTGGAGAGTTTGAGGGCTCTTACTACCAGTTTGTGGAAAGGCTGCATCCAGAAGACCGCGATCGCGTGCTAGAGGCGATCGATGCTGCGATCGCTACGGGAGCCAACTATGAGATTGAATTTCGGGTGATCTATCCCAACGGCAGAATCAGGTGGGCGCTGAGCCTGGGGAAAGTGTTTTATAATGAGCTCGGGCAAGCGATACGGATGTCGGGCGTAGATTTGGATATTACCCCTCGCAAGCACACCGAGGAAGCGCTGCGTCACAGTGAAGAGTTTAGAAAACGGGTGTTAGACAGCAGCAGCGACTGCATCAAAGTGCTGGATCTGGATGCACGGCTGTTATACATGAATGCAGGAGGGCTGTGCCTGTTGGAGATCGACGATCTCACCCCCTACCTGAACGCGGAATGGCTCTGTTTTTGGCAAGATGAAGCTCGGGAAGAGGTGGAAGCTGCGATCGCGGTGGCGAAGGCAGGAGAAGTGGCTAGATTTCAGGGCTTTTGTGCCACCGCCAAAGGCACGCCAAAATGGTGGGATGTCGTGTTAGCACCGATCCGGGATGTGGCAGGCCAAGTTGTACAAATCTTATCGACTTCGCGGGATATCACCGATCGCAAACAAGCGGAAATCGAACGCGAGCGCATTCTGCAATTAAAACAAGCTGCCCTGGCGGAGTCGGAAAGAGTTAACCGGATCAAAGACGAGTTTCTGGCGGTGCTTTCTCACGAGTTGCGATCGCCCCTCAACCCGATCTTAGGCTGGACGAAGTTGCTGCAAACTGGCAGGCTGGATGAAACCAAAACTGTAGCAGCGTTAGCGACGATCGAACGGAATGCCCTGGCACAGGCTCAATTGATTGACGACTTGCTCGATATGGCTAGCGTGCTGCGGGGAAAACTGAGTTTGAACGTGACTGCCGTCAATTTGTTATCTACCATTGAATCTGCGATCGAAACAGTGCAGACTGCCGCCACCGCCAAGTCAATTGTGATTCATCCGGTGCTATCCAATATCGGGCAAGTGTCTGGGGATGGAGTTCGCCTCCAGCAAATTGTCTGGAATTTGCTTTCCAATGCTGTCAAGTTCACTCCCAAGGGTGGACGAGTAGACATTAAACTAGAGTCAGCAGACAACCAAGCGCAGATTGTCGTAACAGATACTGGCAAAGGCATCAATCGAGACTTTTTGCCCTACATCTTTGAGTCTTTCCGCCAAGAAGATGCTTCTGTTACTCGCAAACACGGGGGGCTAGGGTTGGGACTGGCGATCGTTTATCAACTGGTAGAAGCCCACGGCGGAACAATCAAAGCTGACAGTTTTGGGGAAGGAAAAGGAGCCACTTTTAGAGTCACTCTGCCGCTGCTGAACGTCAAAACAGGGGAAAATCCGGACAAGTTATTAGAAGCAGAACAGGATCTCAGAGGCATCCGAGTGTTGGCAATTGATGACGAGGCAGACAGCCGGGAAGTAATCGGCGCATTCCTGGTTATGGCTGGAGCACAGGTGATGACAGTTGCATCTGCGGCTGAATTTATCGTAGCGCTAGAGTCGTTTGTGCCGGATGTTTTGGTGAGCGATATTGGAATGCCAGAAATGGATGGCTACAGCTTGATCGGATATGTGCGTTCTCTATCACCTGAGCGGGGGGGATTGATCCCGGCGATCGCACTGACTGCCTATGCTGGAGAAATCAACCACCAACAAGCTCTGGCAGCAGGCTTTCAGAGGCACATTTCCAAGCCGGTCGAGCCAAATCTATTGGTTGGGGCGATCGGGGATTTACTGAGCAAATAGCCATGGAAAAAGCCGCCTAACTTGAGCCAAAGCTTCTTCGCCTGCAATCGGTTGGACTGCACCATCCCGAACTTCGTCTCTGCGTCTTTTTGCTTCAGTAATCCAAACTGCCTGAATTGCTGAGTCGGTGTCGAATTCTAAGCTTTCTACCAATTTGTCTGCAAGAAGTGCCCTTGATTCATGAGGTAAAGATAATATTTCCTTTGTCAGTTGCTCGATCGACCGCATAGCTCCTCGCAGAATAATAAACTATAAACGTATTGTAACAAAAATTTGATGCGAGCAGATATTGATAAATTATTTCTCAAACATAGTCCATACCTGATACTTTTAACCCAGACAATTTCCGACTACTTTTCAATGCGTTCAAGTTCTTCCCTGAGGACTCGTCGCAAAATTTCCTCTAACGATTCCCGACGTTGCTGAATGTATTGGCGCAAAGCCTCATTAATCAATGTCTGATAATTTCCGCCACCCGCTAGATGCGTTTGTTCCCGGAACCAAGCCAACACTTCATCATCCAACCGAATGGTAATTCTGGTTTTACCGGAGGGCATTGGATCGATTGCTCCCCGTTTGCCTTTGCTGAAATCATATTCTGTTTCCATCTTCATGCCTCTTCGTATTGCTTCCGTTCACGACGTGTAGCTTTCCGGGCTGAAATCATATCAAATCCCGTTGCATAGGAATTATTAATCTCTCTATTCTCTCTCTGTGTCCTCTGCGCCCTCTGCGGTTAAATCATTCCGATACAACCGGAAACGATATCACCCGAATCTGATTGCCCCGGAAAGTGTAAACGATAACGAGAACTTGACCAAAAACATCCATACCAATTGTGATAAACCGTTCTTCGTCAAATCGCTCATCTTGGGTAGTAATTGCCAAATCGTCAGAAAAAACTGATACTGCATCAGCAAAGTCGATTCCGTGCTTGCTGAGATTGGTAGCAGCTTTGTCCTTGTCCCATTGATACCTCATTTAACTGTCAAATGCACGTTTGTACACTATTGTAGCGGCATCACCACAAAATCTGAAGATTAGACTCGGTGCAACAGTAACAGATTGATTGGGTCGATCGCACTTTTAGATCGATCGAATTTCCGAAAATGCTATCCCGTGTCGATCGGCAACCTAGAAAGTTGAGATCCAGAACGTTTGGGCCTATCCTGTTAACCTGAGGCCATCTCAAAACATCCGAGCTGCTAGCTCAGCTTTTGAGATACCCCAACATAATCAATTGCGATCGAAGCATTTTTAAGAAAATGGCACAAAATCACAAGTCAACAGTTATCATCACCGGCGCATCCTCCGGCGTCGGCTTGTACGGCGCCAAAGCCCTTGCAGACAAAGGATGGCACGTAGTCATGGCCTGTCGCGACGTGCGAAAAGCCGGAGACGCCGCTCAAGAGTTGGGCATACCTCAAGGTAGTTTCACGATTATGCACATTGACTTGGGCGATTTGGAAAGCGTGCGCCGATTTGCTCGGGAATTCAAATCAAGCGGCAAATCTCTAGACGCTTTGGTGTGCAACGCCGCTATCTATCTGCCTTTGATTAAGGAACCGCTGCGGAGCCCTGAAGGTTACGAGTTGACGATGACTACCAATCACCTCGGTCATTTCCTGCTGTGCAATCTGATGATGGACAGTATGAAGCCTTCCTATTATCAAGATGCCAGAATCGTGATTTTGGGAACAGTGACTCACAATCCAGACGAGTTGGGCGGGAAGATTCCACCGCGTCCTGATTTGGGCAAATTTGAGGGTTTTGAAGCGGGTTTCAAAGATCCGGTTTCGATGGTAGATGGGAAGCAGTTTGAACCTGTCAAGGCTTACAAAGATAGCAAAGTTTGCAATGTGCTGACGATGCGGGAATTGCACCGCCGCTTTCACGAATCGACGGGGATTAATTTCACTTCGCTGTATCCGGGATGCGTGGCGGATACGCCCCTTTTCCGCAATCACTATCCTTTGTTTCAGAAGCTGTTCCCACTGTTTCAGAAGAATATCACCGGCGGTTATGTGTCGCAGGAGTTGGCGGGCGAAAGGCTGGCGATGGTGGTTGCAGATCCGGAATACAAGCAATCTGGGGCTTATTGGAGTTGGGGAAATCGCCAGAAAAAAGATGGTAAGTCTTTTGTGCAGAAGGTTTCTCCGCAGGCGCGCGATGATGAAAAAGGTGAGCGGATGTGGGAGTTGAGCGCTAAGTTGGTGGGATTGGCTGACGGAGCACCCATGGGTGCTGCTAGTGCGAGCCGCCCTGCATAATTAGGTTTGTAGTGAGGACTTTAGTCCTTCTTCTTGCGGACTAAAGTCCTCACTACGAACGAGTTGGCACAAAGGTTTGTAGTGAGGACTTCAGTCCTTCTTCTTGCGGACTAAAGTCCTCACTACGAACGAGTTGGCACAAAGGTTTGTAGTGAGGACTTCAGTCCTTCTTCTTGCGGACTAAAGTCCTCACTACGAACGAGTTGGCACAAAGGTTTG
>NZ_JAHREU010000034.1:0-45710 GCF_020883145.1 Microcoleus sp. CAWBG27 | reverse complement strand
GGTTTGTAGTGAGGACTTCAGTCCTTCTTCTTGCGGACTAAAGTCCTCACTACGAACGAGTTGGCACAAAGGTTTGTAGTGAGGACTTCAGTCCTTCTTCTTGCGGACTAAAGTCCTCACTACGAACCTTGACGCACGATCTATGAAAAACTCGATTTTTTGGTTGTGCAGGCTACAATCTTTTGATTACTGTGAAAAAACCTGGTTTCTTGCTACTGGTGCGTTCTAAGGCTATTATGCTTGTGTGAGGGCTTGGAAATCGCAGGTTTTACGATCGCCCAAACTGATTTTTTTTGAGAATCTGCGATCGACTTACACGATATTTTTGCGGATCTGCATCCGGTTGCTGCGTAAGTTTTGGCGGATGAACCAAAAGGTCGATCGACCTTTTGGTTTTTAGCCGTTGGGAAATTCTTGGCAGCGCCCGGTGTTGCCTTTTTTTCGGTTAAGATTAATTGTTAGTTTAGGGTGCGCTGGTTCCTTAAAATATTTTCACCCAATCTAGCGAAATAATAATTATATCATATGAACTGTAGATCGCAAAAATTATTTTTAATTGCTGGAATCTTTGGCTTAGTTTGGTTGGGAAAACCGGGGAAAACATCCGCGAGCAACGTTGAAATTTTGACTTCAAATGTTGAGGATTTGGCAACAGTCAGCAGCGGAGCCGATCGACCTTTACGAACCAACGACACGAATTTTGACACCCGCGAAGACTTGCCGGCCACTGAGTCCGATCGATCGGCTTTGCCATTAATTCTACCTGCGGAAACTCCCGATTTACAGCCAGAAGCCAATTCTGTCGATCGCACATTAGACACCAATGCTGGAGAAACTCAGCTTTCTCACCGAGATCAAAAGCTAAAAGAAAATATTAGGGTCAAAAAAACGGGTTTGGATGCCGATCGAGATTCGCAACCGATCTCAAATCCCGTGACATCGGAAAGCGAGACAGCACTCTACGATCGCAATATCATATCGTTTCCGGTTGCATCGGAATTATTTAAACAGTCAACAGTCAACCGTCAACAGTCAACAGTCAACAGCCAACAGTCAACAGCCAACAGCCAACAGCCAACCGTCAACCGTCAACCGTCAACAATCAACAGTCAACAGCCAACAGTCAACAGTCAACAGTCAACATCACCTGACAGTGCAACCGGAATTGATATCAGCCAACTGCCCAACCCAATTCAACCGAGAGAGCCGGAATTGCCTGCACCAAGAGCACCGCAGCCACCGCCAGCGCCTCCCCTCCAACCAGCCCCGCTGGCACCCGTTCCCAGCGACGTGAGGCCGGGGATTCCGGGTACAATTCGGGTTTTGCGCTTTGAATTTGAGGGAAACACAGCTTTTAGCGATCGCGAACTCGCAGAAGTTACGCAACAGTTTGCGGGGCGCGACATCACCTTTGCCGAACTGATCGCAGCAGAAGGGGCAGTGACTAAAAAATACGTAGCAGCAGGATACATCAATTCCGGCGCTGTAATTCCCGCCAACCAAACATTTCCCAGAGAAGGAGGTGTGGTGAAAATTCGGATTGTCGAAGGCGGATTGGATGAAATTCAGATTAGTGGAAACAGGCGTTTAAATGCCAATTACGTGCGATCGCGCTTGGAACGTGTCACCAGGCGGCCATTGAATCGCGATCGCCTGCTGGAAGCCTTGCAAATGCTGCAACTCGACCCCTTAATTGCCAATATTTCGGCAGAATTGCAAGCTGGAAGTCGCCCGGAAAACAGCCGTTTGGAAGTGCGGATTAAAGAAGCAGACAGCTTCAGCGGCGAAGTTTTTCTAGACAACAACCGATCGCCCAGCGTGGGCAGTTTTCGGCGCGGTATCCGCATCAATCAAGCCAATTTGCTCGGTTTGGGCGACGGATTAGAGCTATCCTACGCTAACACCGATGGCAGCAACGAATTCAACGGTAGCTACACAGTCCCCGTCAACGCGCGCAACGGCACGATTCGGTTTGCTGCGAGTGCTGCGAGCACTAACGTCATTGAGGAACCGTTTGATACTGCCGAAATTGAGGGGAAATCGCGGACTTACGAGTTAACTTACCGCCAGCCGATCGTCGAAAAGCCCGATCGCACTTTGGCTGTGGGAGTAACTTTTTCGCGGCAAGAAAGCGATACATTCCTGTTGGGAGAAAGATTTGCACTGTCGGCGGGAGCAAACGAGCGCGGTGAAACGCGGGTTTCAGCGGTGCGGTTTTTTCAAGAATACGTGCAGCGGAATACCCGACAAGTGCTCGCAGCGCGATCGCAATTTTCCATCGGTACCAATTTTTTGGGTGCGACTGCGAACGATAGCGGCCCTGACAGTCGCTTCCTGGCGTGGCGCGGACAAGCGCAGTACGTGCGGCTGCTAGCACCAGAAACCTTGCTAATAGTGCGTTCCGACATTCAATTCGCCGATCGCCCGCTGCTTTCCCTCGAACAAATCGGGATCGGCGGCGTGCAAAGCGTGCGCGGATACCGGCAAGATTTGCTGTTAACTGATAGCGGTGCGATCGCATCTGCGGAGGTGCGAATCCCGGTGTGGCGCGTGCCGAAAGTCAAGGGATTGTTACAAGTCGCTCCGTTTGTGGATTTTGGGGTAGGCTGGAACAATTCAGGAGAAAAAGCGAATGCTGAGTCTGACAAACTTTTGGGTGCAGGTGTTGGATTGGTGTGGCAAATGGGCGATCGATTTAATGCGCGTTTAGATTATGGTATTCCGTTGATTAATGTCGGAGGGGGCGATCGAACTTTCCAAGAAAAAGGCCTCTATTTTCGGATTAATTATTTTGCTTTTTGAATTGTAGATTGGGTTGAGTGCGATCGAAACCAAACACTTTCATCTTTAGCGCTGACAGTCAAATTCTATCAAGTGGCGGTCTCGATCGCACGATTAAACTGCGGGATATCACGACAGGATGCTGTATTAGGAGGTTGAGCCCGAAGCAGAGCACACTGAAACGGAGACCGATAACTTTTCGCCGATCGGCTCCAACGCCGTGTTAGGTGGCTGACTCTACATTGAGAACTATGCTAAAAACTCCAAAACTAAACGATTAAATTTTTCTGGATACTCAACCTGCGCCCAATGCCCACACCGCTCAAAAACATACAACTGTGAATTGACAATTTTTTGGGAAGCAACATAGGCATGAGCAACGGGTATGATTGAGTCTTGTTTTCCCCAAATGATTAAGGTTGGAATTTTGATGCGATCGAGGTGCTGAACAAGCGGACTAAAAACCTCTCGACGCACTCCCCAAAAATCCAAATTAGCAACTAATAGAGAAATTAGGGCTTCCTTTTGACCAGGGAGATTAAACCGCTGGTAATTCAGTTCAATCAAGGACTCTGGAACTGATTTGGGATCGTAAACGCAACTGTTCAGTACCATTCTGACACCCGTTCGACTGGGCGGAATCCGTTTCGCGATCGCTGGAAACGCCGCCAGTAGACGGTCAGCAATATCGATTTCTTGCCCCAATCCAAAACTCGATATTAATCCGAGGTTGCTCACTCGCTCTGGTAATTCCAGGGCAAACTTGAGTGCAATACTTCCGCCCATTGAATTGCCAATCAAACTTGCTGTTTGGATTTCGAGTCTATCCAGGAAAGCTTTTAGAAACTGAAGTTGGTAGTCCAATGAATAAGTGCCTGCTGGCTTGTCTGATAAACCTGTACCGACCATATCGAAGGCAAACACACGATGGTGGTGGGCTAGGGCTTGAATATTCTGTTCCCAAATTTCGATGGAACTGCCGCCACCGTGGAGCAAAATGACAGGACTTCCTTGAGTTCCTGTACTCCAGTAACGAGTGTTGATGGAATCCACCTTAATGTATCTATCTGGTATCTTCATGCAGCAATTCCACCTTAACGTGAAGATGACTGAGCTTCGATCTCTCCATCAACTATCTCCAAAACACTGTCTCGATTGATTCGTGCAGAGTAAATTGGCAGTTTGGGATGAACTTTCTTGAACCGCAAACTGGGATATGTGGGATCTTGCTTGAATTGCCGATATGCCTTGCGAGTCTGATCCTGAATCTGTTCTGGTAGTTCAGCAAACATTTGACGAAATTGAACGGTTGTACGAGACTTCACAATGTTTCTGGATCTAATTCCTGAGTTTTGCCCGCATGATATTCAGCCATTGCCGCGGCTGCAAGTTTAGCCAGCAAATCCGGGGAGCGCGCAAATGCCTCATCCCACCGCCGATCATCTTCGAGTTCTTCCAGAATCAGGGTTGCGATCGCATTTTGATCGTTAGGAGGTAAGGTTTTTAATCGGGCGATCGCTTGTTGGAGTAATTCAGTCATAACTGTTTACTAGAGATGTATTTTTCTCGATTATTACCTACCGAGCACCTTTTAACCACTGATTGCAATACCCAAAGATACCATCCCTAATACAAGCATCGAAATGAAAGTAAACAGAAACTGTAGCGGTGGTTTTGTAGCTCGCCAAACACCATAATCACAGTCTTGGGTTCTAAATCCCTCAGAGGTGTCTAGCTTTGCTATCCTACAGAGTTCAATTTCACGTTTCTGAGTAAGCTGATTACAATACTCGATTGCTGGAAAAATTGTTCTTAAATATCGCTCATAAAGCCAGATTGTTAAGCTTCCAAGCGAGAAGACTGCAACAGCGACTAAACCGTGTCTACTCTTGATCACTGACGCTGCCTGCCAAGCTGCTAGCAAAAAACCTGCAAACGCAGTCCATAACAAAGTCGAGATTTTCCACAACTCGGAGCGGTACCACACAATTCTTTGATAAGCATGTTCATGCAGATAACGAGCAGTATCTAAAGATGATTCATTGCTTCTTGAAATTACTTGTTCCAATTCATCTGAACTCACTACAACTCCTCATCAACGTCACTTAACTCATAACCAGCAAGTGATGTTTAACATGCCGTCACTCGCAACTGAAGCCAGCTAACTTATAATTGTATCGCAGTTGCGGTACAATACTGGATATAGTCGAATAATACGCCAGCTCAAGGATGTATGTCAACCCCTTCTTACTCCCCATCAGAATCTCCTTTCCTAGATCGAGTTCGCCGCACGATTCGACTCAAGCACTTAAGCCGCAGCACTGAAAAAAGCTATCTTTATTAGATTTTAGATTAGAGAGCATTTAGAGTCGATCGAACAATGGGGCGCTCGGTGCACTATGATAAAGCAAGCAGCGATAAATTCTCGTCTTCATAAAATAATTCGATTGCTTTAAAATCCCGACGTAGCAAATTTTCAACTTGCAATGTCGAACAGTTTCCAAGGCGAAGCCAAATAACTTTCGGTGGATTCCCAAATACCAAACTCAGGTCGTGCATATCCGCGTCTTTCGAGACAATCATCAAATTATTATCTTTTGCATAATCCCAAACTATTGGGTCGATCGTTGCTTTCATGCCCACATCTCGGACATGAAGCGAATTTGGAAAAAGATCGCTCAAACGATTCGGCAAGTTGGGCGACAAGTTTTCATCAAAAAGTAATTTCATGCGGATAAGGTCGCGGTCATAAACCGACGCTCACGGTCAGCAGCATAAGCAATACAGGCTTTTAAATCTTCTCGCGTCAGATCGGGAAAATCGTCTAGAATTTCTGTTTCGGTCATCTCGGAAGCCAGGTACTCAAGCACTTCATAAACCGTAATTCGCAAGCCGCGTACACAAGGCTTACCACCGCGTTTATTGGGCTCGATCGTGATATGGTTCCGGTAGTTCATAGTTGGAATTATCGTCATTATGTTCTCGACCTTTGCAAAACCTTGTTCAAGTCTGAGTTACCTTCAAAACGTTTAATCAAGCTCTTAACTCTGCTTCTGGGCACATCAGGATTAAGATATTGGAATGGCATTTATAACTCATCGATCGTCACCAAACCACCCTCTGTGAACTGAATCACCAGTTCTTGTTCATTCAACAAGGCAGTTCCAATCAGAGGTCGTCGCCCTGTAGCCAATACACGAACATCTCGCTCCACTCCATCCCAAAAGATTGTCGCTTGATGAACTGCCAGAGAGACGGAACTATTATCTGCCAAGTTCGCAGACAGATTGTACAAAAACGGCAGCCTCAGTAAATTTACTGCTTCTGGCGGTAGACAAAGGTGATCGGTAAAACCTGTATCTACAACAAACTCGATCGGGAAAGTTGCGCCGTTCACCAGGAGAAATGTCAAGGTGACGATCGCATTTCTATCAGTTACTATACCGGAAATCACTGCTCACACGCTCCATGACACCACCTAAAGAAGCCGCTACATTGTAGCCGATACGAATCCCAAAGAGTCTTGCATACGGGTGCTTTGCATAGAGATTGAGCGCAGCTTGAATACCCATTTCATCAACCTCATAGTCACCTGTCTCAATGTCGATGATAACCATTTTGCCTATATTTCCCTCTGTCTCAACCTTTTGACGAATTTTGGTTTCGTACAGTAGATTGGCACGTTTCGCAACTTCTTCGCTGCTTAACAGGATCGCTTGCATAGGTTGACTCCTAGTCTATACTCTGTTTCCTCTTAATTCTACCCTGTAAATCAGATTATCTGTATCCAGTAAATATTTCATAGCTTATCTTCGGCTTTGAGGAAAAACTCATCCCCTTGGCGAATCCCTCGTCCATAGGCAAGTAGCTCCTCAAAGGCAGGTTCATCTTTGAAAGACCCGATAATTTGTTGCAACCAATTCGTTGGTTGAGAAGCCACAATTTGCTTCTGCAACTGGGCGATCGCTGTTTCCACTGCTGCAAGCCGTTCCTCTAAAGAAGTGTTAATTGCCATTTGAGTTTTCCTAATTAATCCTTCCTATCTAAAGGATAGCGAGTCATGTCCAAACAATCGGCGTCGCGCTTCCAACATTGCAGCCACTTCCTCATCTGTCGGTGCGGGTTGGTCTGTCTTTAGCAAGCCTCGCATCCGCTGAATCGCACCAGAACGATCGCCCCTGGCAACAGGCCGATCTTGTAAGGACTCAATGATGGCACTGACTAACGCAAGGCGATCGCTCGGTGGCAGTTTGAAGACGTGCTCCTTGACTTCTTGTAGCAACATAGACGGCTCCTAAGATTGAAGGTGTCTACCATCTAGTATGAACGATTGCGTTCTCCATGACCAGGTAGAATTAGATCCGATCCCGGTAACTCATTCAAACTCATGACTCTTCCTCCTCTGAGTTAGATCAAATCCGGTAGCATCGTCCTGTATTCATCTCTCTTATCTCCCTCTGTGTTCTCTGTGTTCTCTGTGGTTAAATCACCTGACGATGCAACGGTCAACGATATTACATTCAAAACCTTCGATAAATTTCTCACATCTTTAGCGCTGGCGGTCAAATTTTATTAAGTGGCGGTCTCGATCGCTACTTGGATCGCGATCGCACTGATACGATCCAAATATATAATTATAATGGAACCGGAAACGATATAAATCCTAACCTAGTTAACACAAGAGGGCTTGTCTTATGGTTCAGACAAAAACTAAACTAACATTTGTAGAGTTTCTCGAAAAGTACCCAGACGGATCGGGCATCTACGAACTTGTAAATGGAGAGATTGTCAAGGTGGAAGCAACCAGAGGTTGTAAAAATGTGGCACGATATCTTGTTAAGTCTTTCGACAGAGAAAGCGAGCGCTTGGAACTTGACTATATCGTTGACAAAGATATAGTTTTCAGAACTGTAACAGCTTCTGGACAAGAGCAAGGAAGAAATCCTGATGTCGGCGTAGTCAAGGCATCAGTATGGAATACCAATGTCCGCGGCTACGGAGCCCTGATCGAATCTATCCAATTAGCAGTAGAAGTTACTTCAACTAACTGGGAAGACGACTATGTTGATAAGTTAGATGAGTATCAACGGCTAGGCATTTGTGAGTATTGGATTGTGGATTATTTAGCCCTCGCTTCTAGGGCTTATTTGGGTAATCCCAAAATCCCCACAGTTTTTGTTTACTCTTTGGAAAATGACCGCTATTCCGTTCAAAGTTTTACAGGTAGTGAGCGCATTATCTCTAAAACTTTTCCCGAACTAGAAATTACTGTAGAGCAAATTGTGCTTAGCAGCCAAATGCAAAGCCTTTAGAGAAACGAGATGAGCTTACACCGATCGACTTTATCCTAAAAAGAGTTTTTTATGTCTCGCTTGCATTACTCCCTACTGTTTGTCTTCCTGTTGCTATCTCCCGCAAGTGCGATCGCCCAAATCGTCCCCGATAATACCTTGGGTTCGGAAAGTTCGCGCGCAGTGCCCGATACTATCAATAACTTGCCGGGCGATCGCATTTCAGGAGGCGCAACTCGCGGCTCTAATCTCTTTCACAGTTTCCGCTCCTTCAACATCAAAAGTGGAGAGGGAGCTTATTTTGAAAATCCTAGCAATATTTCTAACATCTTCACCCGCGTCACGGGCGGGCAACCCTCAAATATTTTAGGAACCCTCGGAGTCCAAGGCAATGCCAACTTATTTTTAATCAACCCGAAAGGAATTGTCTTCGGCCCCAATGCAAGGTTAGATTTGCGCGGTTCATTTGTCGCTTCAACGGCTGACAGTATTGTATTTAATAACGGCTTTGAATTCAGCAGCACCACAGGGCAAACATCCCCGCTGTTAACAGTTAATATTCCAGTTGGTCTGAGATTTAGAGACAATCCCGGTACAATTGTCAATCAATCCACGGCTACAGGAACAGTCAATCTCCCAGCCACATCTCCCGTACCGATTCCGATTACAGACAGAGTGGGCTTAGCAGTAGACAAGGGTCAAACTTTAGCACTGATTGGTGGCGAAATCCAAATCCCAGGTGGCAATTTAACTGCTAGTGGCGGACAAATTTTGCTCGGTAGCGTAGCCAGTCCTGGTTTAGTAGATTTGGCACTAACCCCTGGTGTATCCGGGCCTGGTAATCTTACTTTAAATTATGGCAATATTCAAAACTTTGGCAATATTCAAATATCCAATGGTACGCTGATTAACACGAGTGGAACAGGTGGCGGTAGAGTAGAACTCAAAGGTGGAAATATCGGCATCAATGCTGCACGAATATATGCGCTCACCTTCGGAAATATTGACAGCCAAGGTATTGATATAGATGCCCAAAAAATCCAAGTAAGAAATGCCACGCAATTGTCTACTTTTACTTTAGGAGATGGTGCTGGAGGTAATATTAATTTGCGCGCTGCTGATTCGGTAGAAATGAGCGGGCAGGGAATTGATGGCTTTCAACAAATTGTAATTAAATATCTCATATCAGGAACAGTTGACCCCTACGACCCTAAGTTTATGTTTTTTAACGGTACTGCTGGCGCTGGAAATGGGGGAAGCGTCAACATCGATACCGGACGGCTGCTCATGCGCGATGGGGTAGTAGGTAGCGGCATTACTTTAGGTGCTGGAAATGGCGGCAATCTGAATATCCGCGCCAACACTTTTGAAATTGCGAGTTCTGGAGTCAACAACGCCACAGCTAAAGATAGTAGCGGTGCCGGAGGAAGCATCAACCTTGATGTTGGGCGGTTAATTATGCGCGATGGTTCCCTTCTCGGCAGCACGAGTTACAGTAACGGGCCGTCGGGAAATATCACTGTAAAAGCTGCTGAATCGGTAGAACTTTCCAACTCCAGTAGCAGAACTGCTATATCAACTGGAATCAGCACTCTCAGTATCGGTTCTAGCGGCAGAGCAGGGGATATTACGGTTGATACCAAGCGCTTGCGCCTTGAGGACGGTTCTGCTTTTACATTAGGAACAGGTATATTAGTGGGCTTTCTGTTTTCTAGGAACGGCGGGCCGGCGGGAAACTTAACAGTTAGGGCCAGCGAGTCAGTGGAAATTACAGGAATTTCTCCTGTTTTGACTAGCGGGAATCGCACTGATAGTGCGCTGAGTTCTGCAACTTTGAGTTCAAGTCGGGGCGGGAATATCCGCGTCGATACGCCGAGGTTGGTGGTGCGGGATGGGGGGCTAATTTCTACGAGATCTTTTGGTGCTGGACATGGAGGTGATGTTACTATTAATGCCGATCGCATTGAAGTTAGTGGCATCAGCAATAACGGTTTATCTGTCAGTTCAATTGATGCTTCTGTCGGCAGCCGGTTCCCGATTAATAGTCCCAACCCGACGGCGAATGCTGGCGAGCTGAATCTTAATACCCGTCAATTGATAGTTCGGGATGGCGCTACAGTCACGGTGCAGGCTAGGGGAACCGGACGGGCTGGTAATATCAATGTTGTCGCAGATGCAATTTCCCTTGACACCAAAAGCAGCATTGACGGCACAACTGTATCCGGTACGGGTGCAAATATTAACCTGCAAGCACAAAGCATCTCCTTGCGGCGCGGCAGCCGGATTACTACCGATGCAGGTAATTCCGACGGCGGTAACATCAATCTCAACAGCCAGATTCTAGTCGCCCTACCCCAAGAAAATAGCGACATCACCGCCAACGCCCGCACCGCAGGTGGCGGCCGCGTCAATGTCAATGTTCCCAGTGTTTTTGGCTTTACAGCAGCGGGCCGCGAACAAGTCAGAAGCAGGTTGAATCTCAGTGACGCGCAATTTGCAGCTTTGCAAGTCAGTCCAACATCTCTGCTTAAAAGTAGCGACATCGCCGCGATTTCTCAAAGTGCAGGCCCGGCTTTGCAAGGTACTGTTACTTTTAGTTCTTCTGGGGTGAATCCCGCTCAAGGTTTGGTAGAATTGCCGCAAAATGTGGTGAATCCGGCTGCATTAATTGCTGCTAATCCCTGCGTTGAAGGAGCCGATAACGAGTTTACTGTTACTGGTCGGGGGGGAGTGCCGCCCAGCCCCAATGATTCTCTCACTAGCACAGAAACACCGTTTCCGTGGATAGAAATAGAAGGAAGAAGTCAGACGGAAGAAGGAAGAAGGGCAGAGGAAGAAAGAAGAAAGAAGGAAGAAGGGGAAATTCCCGATCGAGAAGTTGTTCCTGCTCAAGGCTGGGTGATGAATGAGAAAGGGGAAGTTACGCTGGTGGCTGTGGAAGCTGCGGGTCAATTTCCACAGCGCACGAGGCGTCCTGATTCTGTTTGTCAGCCTCGATAACTACAAATAGGGCAAATGCTAGAAATTTTATGACCGAATGTTAGCTAACAATAGGTTGATTATGATTTTCCAATATCTCTACTTATGGCAGATTTGCCAAATTAATGAACTCCAAGACCGAGACAAATACTATAGTTCAAGACTGATTTACATTAAAACGGTTCGTAGTGCGTCCTGGTGTCCGCAGAATAAGAGCGGACTAAAGTCCGCACTACGAACCTTGCTTCTTGTTGCCGTCAATCGACGGAACCTGATATTATTTGCATTCTTTTACCTGTGTCTGTTTGCAGAAAGTGCGATCGCCCAAATCGTCCCCGACAGCACTTTAGGTGCCGAAAGTTCTCGCCTGGTACCAGATACAATCAACAACTTACCCTCAAATCGAATCACTGGCGGCGCCACTCGCGGCTCTAATCTATTTCACAGTTTCCGAGAATTCAATATAAAAATTGGAGAGGGAGCTTATTTTGCAAATCCCAGCAATATTTCTAACATCTTCACCCGCGTCACGGGCGGGCAACCCTCAAATATTTTAGGAACCCTCGGAGTCCAAGGTAATGCCAACTTATTTTTAATCAATCCCAGAGGACTTATTTTCGGCCCCAACGCTCGGTTAGATTTGCGCGGTTCATTTGTCGCTTCAACGGCTGACAGTATTGTATTTAATAACGGCTTTGAATTCAGCAGCACCACAGGGCAAACATCCCCGCTGTTAACAGTTAATATTCCAGTTGGTCTGAGATTTAGAGACAATCCCGGTACAATTGTCAATCAATCCACGGCTACAGGAACAGTCAATCTCCCAGCCACATCTGGGGTACAGATTCCGATTACAGAGAGAGTTGGCTTAGCAGTAGACAAGGGTCAAACTTTAGCCTTGATTGGTGGCGACATCCAAATCCCAGGCGGCAATTTAACTGCTAGTGGCGGACAAATTGCACTCGGTAGCGTAGCTAGTCCCGGTTTAGTAGATTTGGCACTGACATCGAGTTCACAGCAGGGGAGTTTAAGTTTAAATTATGGCAACATTCAAAACTTTGGCAATATTCAAATATCCAATAGTACGCTGATTAACACGAGTGGAATAGGTGGCGGTAGAGTAGAACTCAAAGGTGGAAATATCGGCATCAATGCTGCACGAATATATGCGATCACCTTCGGGAATATTGATGGTAAAGGTGTTGATATAAACTCCCAAAATTTGCAAGTGCAAAACGGCACGCAATTGTCTACTTTCACTTTAGGAGATGGTGCTGGAGGTAATATCAATTTGCGCGCTGCTGATGCAATAGAAATCGGCGGGCAGGGAATTGAGGGCTTTCAACAGAGTGTAGTTAAATATCTGGTATCGGGACTAATCGACCCATTAGCTCCGAACTTTGTGTTGCTTAATGCTACTGCTGGCCCTGGAGCAGCCGGAGACATTAAAATCGATACTGGACGCCTGCTGATGCGGGATGGGGCAATATTTGGCAGCATAGCTTTTGGTGCCGGAAATGGTGGAAATTTAAGCATCCGTGCTAATACTTTTGAGATGCAGGGTTCTGGGAGCAACAACGCAACAACTAAAGGGAGTACCGGTGCGGCAGGAAATATCACCGTTGATGTCGAAAGATTGATCCTGCGGGATGGTGCTATTCTCGCTAGCACTAGCTACAATGCTGCCCGATCGGGAAATATCACAATTAAAGCTGCTGAATCGGTACAATTGTCGAACACCATTTCTCAAACTGCTGTCGCAAGCGGCATCAGCACGCTTACCATCGGCTCTACCGGAAAGGCGGGAGATATCACTGTCGATACAAAACGGCTGAGTCTTTCTGGGGGCTCGGCATTCACCTTGGGCAGCGGTGTTTCGGTTGGCGGGGTTATCTTCTCTACGAATGGGGGCCCAGGAGGAAACTTAACTGTTAGGGCTAGCGAATCAGTAGAAATTGCAGGTATTTCTGAAGTTTTGAGCAATGGGAATCAAGTTGCTAGTGCTTTTTCCTCTGGAACAATTAGTTCTAGCCGGGCCGGGGATATCCGCATTGACACGCGAAACCTGATTCTGCGGGATGGGGGCTTCATTTCTTCTAATTCTTCGGGTAAAGGAAACGTGGGGGATATTACGATTAATGCCGATCGCATCGAAGTAAATGGTAGTTTAGGTAATCCTCGTTTTAACAGTTCTATTGATGCTTCCGTTGGCAAGGCGACGGGTGATAATCCCAATGCTACGGCAAATGCAGGTTCGGTGAACCTAAATGTCGATCGATTGATTGTCCGGAATGAAGGCAATGTGACGGTGCAAGCTTTGGGAACCGGGCGCGCTGGTAATATCAATATTGTCGCAAATGCGATCGGCCTTGACAACAAAGGCAGCATTGATGGCAGAAGTGTATCCGGTGTCGGAGCAAATATTAACCTGCAAGCACGAGACATCCAATTGCGCCGCGGGAGTCGAATTACCACCGATGCGGGTACTTCTGAAGGTGGCAATATCAATATTAATAGCAATACTTTGCTCGCCCTCCCCCAAGAAAATAGCGACATCACCGCCAACGCCCGCACCGCAGGCGGCGGCCGCGTCAATGTTAATGTCCCGAATGTCTTGGGCTTTGCAGCAGTCGGCCGCGAACAAGTCAGAAGCAGGTTGAATCTCACTGACACCCAATTTGCAGCTTTGCAAGTCAGTCCAACATCTCTGCTTGAGAGTAGCGACATCGCCGCGATTTCTCAAAGTGCAGGCCCGGCTTTGCAAGGTACTGTTACTTTTAGTTCTTCTGGGGTGAATCCCGCTCAAGGTTTGGTAGAATTGCCGCAAAATGTGGTGAATCCGGCTGCATTAATTGCTGCTAATCCCTGCGTTGAAGGAGCCGATAACGAGTTTACTGTTACTGGTCGGGGGGGAGTGCCGCCCAGCCCCAATGATTCTCTCACTAGCACAGAAACACCGTTTCCGTGGATAGAAATAGAAGGAAGAAGTCAGACGGAAGAAGGAAGAAGGGCAGAGGAAGAAAGAAGAAAGAAGGAAGAAGGGGAAATTCCCGATCGAGAAGTTGTTCCTGCTCAAGGCTGGGTGATGAATGAGAAAGGGGAAGTTACGCTGGTGGCTGTGGAAGCTGCGGGTCAATTTCCACAGCGCACGAGGCGTCCTGATTCTGTTTGTCAGCCTCGATAACTACAAACAGGGCAAATGCTAGAAATTTTATGACCGAATGTTAGCTAACAATAGGTTGATTATGATTTTCCAATATCTCTACTTATGGCAGATTTGCCAAATTAATGAACTCAAAGACCGAGACAAATACTATAGTTCAAGAGTGATTTACCTTTTAGAGTGCGATCGGTCAATTACGATAACAAAAACTGTTCGTAGTGCGGACTTTAGTCCGCTCTTATTCTGCGGACTAAAGTCCACACTACGAACCTTGCTTCTTGTTGCGGTCAATCGACGGAACTTGATATTATTTGCATTTTTTTACCTGTGTCTGTTTGCTGAAAGTGCGATCGCCCAAATCGTCCCCGACAGCAGCTTGGGCGCAGAAAGTTCGCGCACTGTTCCCGACACTATCAACAATTTACCCTCAGATAGAATCACTGGCGGTGCAACTCGCGGCTCTAATCTCTTTCACAGTTTCCGAGAATTTAATGTAGGTGAAGGACGCGCTACCTATTTTGATAATCCTAATGGGATTGCCAATATTTTCACCCGTGTTACTGGGAGTAATCCTTCCAATATTTTAGGGGTGTTGGGAGTGCAAGGCAATGCCAATTTATTTTTACTTAATCCCAAAGGAATTGTCTTTGGCCCCAATGCGAGGTTAGACTTACGCGCTTCATTTATTGGTTCAACTGGTAGCGGGGTTATCTTTGAGAACGGCTTTGAATTTAGTGCAGCTAATTCTAATGCCGTGCCATTATTAGCGATTAATATTCCTGTGGGTTTGAGATTTCGAGATAATCCTGGCACAATTGTCAATCAGTCAATTGCTCCTAACCCATCACCGCCTGACATTCCCTTACCCGTACCAATTTTTAAGAATATTGGTTTAGCAGTAGACCCCGGTCAAACCTTAGCGCTAGTAGGCGGAAATATCCAATTCGACGGGGGAATCGCTACCGCCAGTAGCGGACAAATTCTTCTGGGAAGCGTCAAAAATCCAGGTTTAGTGCAATTTGAACCAACAGCTTTAGGTCTGAATTTAAACTATAGCAATATTCAGAACTTCGGCAATATTGACATGAACAGTGCATTGATAAATACCAGCGGATTAGGAGGTGGAAGAATTGACATCAGGGGTGGAAATGTCACTCTCAGTAGTTCAGGAATTTATGGCTTAACACTAGGAAATATAGATGGCAGAGGCATTGACATCAATGCCCAAAACTTACGATTAGATCGGGGCTCGCAAATTTTCGCCTCTACACTGGGAGAGGGGAAAGGGAGCAATGTTAATATTCGCGCTACTGACTTGGTAGAAATGATCGGTCTAGGAATTGAGGGCTATCAGCAGCTTACAGAAAATTTTCAGACATCTGGAACAGGGAACCCCTTTATTTCGCAAATTGTTTTGTTTACTAGCACTATTGGCAGTGGAGCCGCCGGGGACATTAACATTGAAGCCGGACGGCTGTTGATGAGCAATGGGGTAGTTGCCGGTGCTCCCACCTTTGGTGCTGGGAATGGCGGAAATCTGACTATCCGCGCCAATACCGTCGAACTCGTCAGTTCAACGCTCTATAACGGAACAACGAACGAAAGCACCGGTCAAGGCGGAAACATCACTGTTGAAGCCCAACGGTTAATGCTGCGCGATGGCGGTGCCTTTGCCAGCTTCAGCCTTAGTGATGGAGCATCGGGGAATATTGCGATTAAAGCCAGTGAATCTGTGGAATTGTCGGGTAGTCTCCCTGTAGGTTTAGGGCAAACTCGGCTCGGCACGAATACTTTTGATGGGAATGGAAAAGGTGGGGATATTACCATCGACACTAAGCGGTTGAGTGTTTCTAATGGAGCCACAATTAGTTTAACGACTGGTGCGATTTTTGGCGAAGTCATGTTTTCTACAAGTGGGGGGACTGGAGGAAATTTAACAGTGAGAGCCTCCGAGTCTATAGAAGTGAGTGGCGAGTCAAGATTTTTGGGGAATGCGGGCTATGTAGCAAGTTCTTTTGTTACTCAAACTGCAAGTTCTGGTAGGGGTGGAGATATCCGCCTCTCAACACCTAAACTAACTGTGCAGAATGGCGGCGTTATTTCTGCGGCTTCTTTGGGTATAGCAAATGCAGGAGATATTACAATTAATGCCGATCGCTTAAAAGTGCAAGGTATTGGGAGTAACAGTCGGTTGAGGAGTGGAATTGAAGCCTCGGCTGGTAGGGCGTTTAATGCTATTAATTCCAATGCTACCGGAAATGCAGGCTCGTTGAATTTGAATGCTAATCAATTGATTCTTCGGGATAGTGCAGTGGTTAATGTTCAATCTTCAGGAACAGGTAGGGCTGGCAATATTAACGTTATAGCTAACTCAATTGCCCTGGATAATAAAAGCATAATTGATGGCACGACAGTATCAGGTACGGGAGCAAATATTAACCTGCAATCAGGAGACATTCAGTTGCGAGGTGGTAGCCTAATTACTACCGATGCTGGTATTTCTGATGGTGGAAATATCAATATTAACAGTAATATTCTGGCTGCTTTACCCAAGGAAAATAGCGATATTACTGCGAATGCGCGATCGGCCCAAGGTGGCCGCGTGAATGTCAATGTCCCCAATGTCTTGGGCTTTGCAGCAGTGGGGCGCGAACAAGTCAGAAGCAGGTTGAATCTCAGTGACGCGCAATTTGCAGCTTTACAAGT
Organism: Microcoleus sp. CAWBG27; assembly: GCF_020883145.1. Lineage (NCBI taxonomy): Bacteria > Bacillati > Cyanobacteriota > Cyanophyceae > Oscillatoriales > Microcoleaceae > Microcoleus > Microcoleus sp. CAWBG27. Next base: position 28,790 of record NZ_JAHREU010000034.1, on the reverse strand, counting down.
AAGTCCTACTTCTCTGCTTACAAGCAGCGACATCGCTGCGATTTCCCAAAGTAGCGGGCCAGCTTTGCAAGGGGCGGTAACATTTAGCGCTGCTGGGGTGAATCCCGCTCAAGGATTGGTGGAACTGCCACAAAATGTGGTGAATCCGGCTGCGTTAATTGCTGCTAATCCCTGTATCCAAGGGGCCCAGAACGAGTTTACTGTTACGGGTCGCGGTGGAGTGGCACCTAGCCCTAACGATCCCCTCAGCAGCGCACAAACGCCGTTTCCGTGGGTGGAAGCAGAAGGAAGTTCGGCAACGACCAATATACGGGATGTAACGGATGTAACGGATAGAAGTCCGAAGGAAGAAAGCGAAAAAAAAGCTCGGGAAGTAGTTCCGGCGCGCGGTTGGGTGGTGAATGAGAAAGGGGAGGTGACGCTGGTTGGATACAATCCAGGTAATGCTGCTGAGTCTCGCAATCCTCGATCGAATTCTCTTTGTCCGTCGCGCTGACAAGATGTTTTTTACGGCGGGTGATTGACAGTTGACAGTTGACAGTTGTAGGGGCAGTGGATGGTGCGGGCCTGCCCTCTTAGTTGACAGTTGACAGTTGACAGTTGACAGTTGACAGTTGACAGTTGACAGTTGACAGTTGACAGTTGACAGTAACCTCTACGTTAAAGGAAGAGAATTGGAGCAATAAATCGTCCGATCTTAATTTATCCGGGGGTTTCGGCTTTCAACTAATTTTTACTGGTAATTGGTGATTGGTAATTGGTGATTTAGCGTAAAGTATACAGAATTTAAATTGTTTATTGTAATGCCTTATTCCCCACTCGCCAAATCTTCTCCCACGATACCCATCGGGCACTCTCCCCCTCTCCCACTCTTTCCCCGTCTTCCTAAAAGTTCTTGAATATGAAATTTACCCGATCGCTCCGACAAGCAATTCTCTTATTTCTGATATCCTGTCTGCTAGCGGTGGCGATTCCTCCCGCAGTTGCTCAGATGCAGTCACCACCAGCGGTGCAGCTTGTCCGACAAGCTCGAACTCTGTACGCTTCGGAACGTTTTTCCGAAGCTGTGCCGCTGTTACAGCAAGCGGCGACGCAATTTGAGGCAAAAGGTCAAAATCTCGATCGCGCTGCGGCTTTGAGCAATTTAGCTGCCACCTACGGGCAATTAGCGCTTTGGGAACAAGCAGAACAAGCTGTGAATTCGAGTTTGTCGGTGGTGCGGGCGCAACCCAAAACTCCCGAACAGCAGCGGATTTGGGCGGAAACTCTCAACATTCAAGGACAGATTAAACTCGAACGGGGGCAGACTCAAGATGCGATCGACATTTGGACGCAAGCTGCTAAATTTTTTGAGCAAATTGATAGCAAAAATCAACTTTTGCAAGTTCAAATCAATCAAAGTCGAGCTTGGGAAACTCTCGGACTTTACCCCAGAGCTTGCAAAATATTGTTAGGTTCTTTGAACCTGGAAAACAAAACCTGTGAAGTTTTGCCCGCAGGCTTAGTAAGTTTGAAAAATATATCTGTTTCCTTAGAAAATATTCGGGCAATTAATGCTTTAGCCAGGGTGCTGCGGGTTTTGGGACAACTGGAACGCTCCGAGGATTTGCTGTCAGCGGGAATGGAAGCAGCCCGAAACATAGGTGTCCGACAAGAAGAGGCTGCAATTTATTTGAATTTGGGAAACACAGCCCGGGCTAAAAGCAATAAACCGGGTTTGAATATCGAAAAGCGGACTGATTTGGAACGCTCCGCCTTAGAATATTATGCTAGAGCCGCAGAGGCGATGCCGGGGAAATCAACTATCGGGATGCAGGCGAGGTTGAATCAATTGAGTCTGTTTGCAGATAGCCAAAATGCCTCGGAAGCAAAGATTTTGTGGCGTTCTTTTGAGCCTCAAGTCGCTCAATTCCCCTCCAATCGTGCTGGGCTTTACGCTCAAATTAATTTAGCGCAGACCTTGATGAAATTGGATAAATTACCAATCGGTACTCCAGGTTTGAGCGATATCGATCGAATGCTTTCCTTGGCTGGGGAATCGGCAAACCGTTTGGGAGACAAACGAATACAAGCTTATATTCTAGGAGCTAGGGGCAAGGTTTACGAACTCAAACAACAGCATTCTATGGCTGAAACTTTGACTCTTGAAGCTTTGAGTTTAGCACCGGCGTTTCAATCTCCCGATATTGCCTATCAATTATTGTGGCAACTCGGACGGATTCGGCAAGCTCAGGGGAATACAGAAGGGGCGATCGTTCAATATACTCAAGCTGTAAATGTATTGTCTTCTCTGCGCGGCGATTTGGTAACAGTGAATCCCGAAGTGCAATTTTCGTTTCGCGAAAGTGCCGAACCAGTTTATCGGGAATTAGTCGGGCTGCTGTTGCAAGATGAATCGCCCACTCAAGATAAGTTAAAACAGGCTCGCCAAATTGTGGAATCTTTGCAGTTGGCGGAATTGGATAACTTTTTTCGGGATGCTTGTGCTGATGCTAAACCAAAGTCGATCGAGGAAATCGATCCGACGGCGGCGGTGATTTACCCAATTATTTTGAGCGATCGTTTGGAGGTAATTTTGTCAATTCCCGGCAAGCCTCTGCGCCGCTACAGGACTAAGAAGTCTCAAGCCGAATTAGAAACAGCCTTCAGACTAGCCAAAAATACCATCAGGCCTTCTGCTTTTGTGCGCGACAGGTTCCCACCTGTTCAACAGGTTTACGACTGGTTAATCCGCCCCGCAGAGGCCGATTTGACTGCCAGCGGGATTAAAACGCTGGTATTTGTGCTCGATGGTTACTTGCGAAATCTGCCGATGGCGGTGCTGCACGATGGCGAAAAGTTTTTGGTAGAAAAATACAGTATTGCTTTGGCGCCGGGACTGCAATTGCTGGCACCGAAACCGCTCAGCCAAGTAAAGTTAAAAGTGCTAACTGGTGGCTTGTCGGAATCGCGTCAAGGGTTCTCGGCTTTACCAGGGGTGAAACAGGAACTCGAACAAATTTCAGCCCAGATGCCGGCGAGTGCGCTGCTGAATCAAGATTTTGTCAGCGCGCAGTTGCACGATCGCATTAAAGCTTTGTCTTACCCGATCGTCCATTTGGCAACTCACGGTCAGTTTAGCTCGAATGCGGCGGATACTTTTATTGTGACTTGGGACGATCGGGTGAATGTTAAGGAGTTCGATCGACTTTTGCGATCGCGCAGTGGGGAGAAACAACAGCCGATCGAGCTTTTGGTGTTGAGTGCTTGCGAAACTGCTTCCGGCGATAACCGGGCCGCATTGGGTTTAGCTGGCGCCGCAATTCGATCGGGTGCCCGCAGCACAGTCGCCACCCTTTGGCAAGTAAACGACGAATCTACCGCTATTTTTATGACTGAGTTTTACCGCCAGCTTGGTGGTTCTAAAGCCAGCAAAGCTGAAGCCCTCCGCAACGCTCAATTAACCCTGCTGCAAAACGAAGAGTATCAAAATCCCTATTTCTGGGCGCCTTTCGTGCTAGTAGGGAATTGGCAATAAGTTGACAGTTGGCCGTCCAAGGTACGTTGTTGGGCTTTAGCCCTCTTTCCTTAGATCTGTGAAAGAGGGCTAAAGCCCAACAACGTACCTATTTTGGGGCGTTTCCCAGCTATTTTTGCAATCTTGTCTGGGCTTGTTGCAACCAGACAGTCAATCAGCAACAGGGTTTCTCGGGCTTGGGCGCAAATCTTGGAAAAATGCCAGTGCCCTATTGGTGTTGGTTTATTGTAAAAAATTGTAAACTGTAACGAGTGCTTTCTGCATCTAATATTTTTTCGAGGAGTCCCATGAAGCAACTTTTGATAGCTGAGCGCTTTTGCCTGATTGCCCACGTCTTGTCAATGGCCTTTGGATTGGCAGGGTTGCTGCTGATTTTACCCCATCCCGAATTCGTGATGAATTTATCGCCCGCCGGACAAACTTTGTTCCAATGGGGGATGGCTGGGGGTGGAGTAGTTTATATCATTTTTGGCGCAGCAGCGGTTGCTCTCTATGCCTATCGGACGTTGGGGCTGGGTGCAACTCTGACATTTTTGCTGCCTTCTGTGTTTTTATCTTTGAGTAGCGAGTTGTTGGGAACGAGTACCGGTTTTCCCTTCGGCCATTACCACTATTTAAGCGGGTTGGGCTACAAAATTGCAGGGCTGGTGCCGTTTACAATTCCCATGTCGTGGTTTTATCTAGGACTGGTTTCATATATAATTGCTCGCGCTGGACTGGCTGGCGGTAAAGGCGAATTGAATTGGGTGCGCCAAATAGGCGCGATCGCCCTTGGCGCTTTATTATTGACAGCTTGGGATTTTGTACTAGATCCGGCGATGAGTCAAACTTCTGTACCTTTTTGGGAATTTGAGGAACTTGGCGCTTTCTTTGGGATGCCTTACCGCAATTTGGCGGGCTGGATGGGCACCGGGGCGCTGTTTATGTCTGTAGCAGCTTTCTTGTGGAGAAAAACTTCGATAAAATTAGAGCGATCGGAATTGAGTTTGCCTTTAATAGTTTATTTGGTAAACTTTGCTTTCGGAGCAATTATCACTGTCACTTCCTTGGATTCTCGGTTCTGGTTCCCAACATCACTAGCTGTGCTTTTGGGTGTAGTTCCGGCGATCGTATTAAGCTGGATCGCTAAACCCGCAGCAGATGACTTAACAGAAGCAATTCCGTCTTTGGAATCTGCTCTCAAAGCTGAAATTCCATCTCAGCGCGTAGGCGCTTTGCGGAAGTAAGCGGCTGATGAGGAATCATATCGTTTCCGGTCGATTGACTGCAATAATATTCGATCGCGCGTGCGGACTTAAGTCCGCACTCAGGCTGCGGACTTAAGTCCGCACTACGAACCGTTTTTGTTATGGTAATTGAGCGGACACGAGCTCACTGCTAATTTGGCAAAAATTCACAGGAAATTTTGAGCTAATTGAAAAACCCGGTTTTTATTATAAGAAACCGGGTTTTTCAGCAATTATATTTTCATGCCAAATTCCTGTAATATGTTTGAGGTTATATCGTGTCCTGTCGATTAACCGCGATAAGTTAAGGTTCGTAGTGCGGACTTAAGTCCGCTCTGATGCTGCGGACTTAAGTCCGCACTACGAACCGTTAATATGTTTGAGGTTATATCGTGTCCGATCGTCGATTAACCTCAATAAGTAAGGTTCGTAGTGCGGACTTAAGTCCGCTCTGATGCTGCGGACTAAAGTCCGCACTACGAACCGTTTTTGTTGTGGTAATCGATAGGACATGATATGAAAAGTTGATTAAATTTTTTAAATTGACACCAGCCGTAATTCCCAATTCTTCAATTGAAAATCTAAAATCTAAAATAGATATGATTTCTCCCAATATTCCAAATCTCCTGACAACCATCATCCCTGCCGCACTTTTGCTGTTGCAATTACCCGCCACCGCCCTTTTAATGTCGCGGTTAATTAAAGGCCCCTCGCGCATCCCGCCCCTAGAACCAGATTCGCCGACGCTGGACTTGTTGGGTGCTTGTACTGCGGTGGTTCCGACTTTGAATGAAGCAGAAAGAATTGCACCTTGTTTGGAAGGATTGAGCCACCAAAGTTACGAGCTCCGAGAGGTGGTAGTTGTTGACAGCTATTCGGTAGATGGAACCGGAGATTTAGTCAAGGCTGCGGCGCAAAAAGACCCCCGGTTTCGCTTAATTAACGACGATCCGTTACCGCCTGGTTGGGTGGGGCGTCCGTGGGCGCTGAATTGGGGTTTTTTGGCAAGTTCCCAGAAGTGCGAGTGGATTTTGGGCATCGATGCGGATACTCAGCCCCATCCGGGTTTGATCGCAAGTTTGCTCAAAACTGCTGCTGCTGGAAATTATGATTTGATTTCGCTATCGCCGCAGTTCATCCTCAAGTATCCGGGCGAGTTGTGGCTGCAACCTGCCCTGTTAATGACTTTGGTGTATCGCTTCGGCCCCACGGGAACCGGCGGAGATGTCCCGGAACGGGTGATGGCAAACGGTCAGTGTTTCCTCTGCAAGCGCGAGGTTTTGGTGGCTTTAGGGGGCTATGAAGTGGCAAAAGGTTCTTTTTGCGATGATGTGACTCTGGCTCGCTATGCTGCTGCTAAAGGCTTTAAGGTGGGATTTTTGGACGGGGCGAAAGTCTTGAAGGTGCGGATGTATGAGGGGGCGATCGAGACTTGGAACGAGTGGGGTCGATCGCTAGATCTCAAAGATGCTGCTTCTGGCGGTCAAATTTGGGGCGATTTGTGGCTGTTGTTGGCGGTTCAAGGTTTGCCGGTGCCGATCGTCCTGTGGTATTTGCTATCCGGTTGTGTGCCTGCGATCGCAGTATCTGGACAGTTTGGGCTGTGGGGATTGAATGTATTTTTGGTTGCAGTGCGATCGGCTTTGTGTTTTGCGATCGCTCCTTCATACGATCGAACTGAAGCATCGGGTAAATGGCTGTTTTGGCTGTCACCTTTAGCCGATCCGTTAGCGTTTTTGCGGATTCTAATTTCTGCGTTTAATCAGCCGACTCAGTGGCGCGGCCGCAAGTATAGTTAAAGGTACGTAGTTGCGCTTGAGCGCTCTTCATAAATATCAGGAAAGAGCGCTGAAGCGCAACTACGTACCTAATTTGTCTGACTACTATAAAACCGCCCTGCTTCTTAACGGACATTTAGGGGGATCTGGACTCGGATATAAACGAGATTTTTCAAGGGTTTCAGTCTTAAGTTGAGACTCCTTTTTAATGTGAATCAGAGACGGCTGTTTGACTATTAAATCTAGATCCCCCCTTAGCTTGCCCCCTACTCCCCCTTAAGAAGGGGGGGACAAGAGTAGACATCTTGCAAAAGTCTTCGATCGATCCTTAAACCGCAGATGTCAGAGTGACAAACACAGATAAACGCAGATAATTTCAGGGTGTTTTCCGATTTTTGAAATTCAAGTCTAGTATACTCAAAGTCCCCCTTCTTAAGGGGAATTTAGGGGGATCTAGACTCGTAGACAAACGAGATTTCTCAAGGATTTCAGTCTTAAGTTGACACTCCTTGGACTCTGGGAGTAGCCCTTTCCAAAATAGCAGGCGGTTTCAACCGCCTTTCTATTTTTTCAAGCCTTCAGCAAAGCTTTAGATGCCGATTCCCCAGCGATACGGAGTTGCCGGCTCAATTGCAGATTCAGCAGCACCAACACAGTCCACTGTCCCAGGATCGAGAACAAAATAGTATATATTGACTGATCGGATGAAGATCCAAAGATGGGAAATACTAAAGACAGCCACATGAAAGGAGCTTTTGCTGGGTAGAGGGAAAGCACAGACAAAATAATTGGTGGTAAAAAGATAGCGCCTCCGACTGTACAAGTCGCCCAAACTGCCTGATTTCGGATTTTTGCGAACATGAATAGCTGAGTGAGAGCCGCGTAAATCAGGATAAGATTGATAAACGCGATCGTGGCAGGAAAAGCGGTGTGATTCACCAGCAGCCAAGGTATTAAAATCACCGTAGAACTGAGAAGATTGATTGCTATGGCAATTAATGCTGGACTTTTTTCACTCCAAATCAAATCGAGAATCGGGTATTTGCGCCACAACTTCTGACTGCTAGTGGGAACTATTTGTCTGCGATACCTCGCCCAATCATACAAGGCTTGTCTTTCCGGGGTTAAAGCCGCAATCAAAGCTAAGAAAATCATCAAATTTGGAATCGACAAACAGACGATTTCATCAAGGGAGTATTTATTTGATTGGAGTGCAAATCCTAAAATTATTGACTGATAGGAAATCACCAGCAAATAACTTTGTCGCTTGCTCAAAACAGTGGCGGTGGGGTTGGGAAAGCGACGCTGCCATCCCTGGTATATCCAGTAGGTTGCTACTGCACAAATCAATAAAGATAGGGCAGTAGAAGATACAAAATTTTTGCCAATCTGCAAATGAAACCATTCCACACGATCGATCTCTCCAGTCAACCAGCTAATGTTAGAATGGGATGACTGATTAACTTGATAAGCTACCTGTTTCAAGACAGCAGCCGGAGATAAAAATGTTAACAAGTCCCCAGCATTACCGATGGATGGTGCATTAAAAGCTGTGGTAAGAAAACCCAAAACCGCAGCACTAGCCAGCCAAGGCTGAAACCCTCCCAACCAACTGGTTGTTAAACCAAATAGCATTGCGCCGCTGTAAAATAAAGCACAGCTAGCTACCATTGCTATGTCGAAACCTAAAATATGATGCAGGGGTATTTGAGCTGCTAATCCGCTGTACAGGTGCAGCGGTACAGCAAGAATTGCTGCCAGATACAGTAAAATTGGGACGCCGAGAATTTTGCCGAGAAAAATTGTGGTGGCAGATTGGGGGCTGAGGCGAATAAAGTTGAGTGTGCCTCGACGTTCCTCTTTGTCTAAGTCACTGACGAGCATATAAGTGCCGGCTGCGAAAAGTGCGATCGCACTAAATATGCTCAAATACAGGAATATTTCTAGCCACCAAGACGGCCAGTGAATGATGAAATTTCCTGCCGCATCTTTGATACACTTGATTGAATCACCTTTGGCATTGCCATCAAATCCAGTGCAGAATCTGTGATGAGTCGGGTACTGGTAATTGGTGGCAGCGGGCGGAACGGGTATCTGGCTGCTCCACGACAAAAATAGCACCAGTTGACTGCCGAGGGAAAGGAAGCTGGCGATCGCAATATGCCCAATTTTTAGGCGGCCTTTAAGTTCTCGAAATAACTGGGAATTCCAGTTACCGATTGTGTCTAGCAAGTTGAGATTCATAGCTAATTGTTTTGAGTTGTAAGTGAAAAATTGGAAGTTGTGAGATTTAGATCGCGTCCGGTCGATTGACCGTTATAAAATTGGTTCGTAGTGCGGACTTCAGTCCGCATTATGCAGACTGAAATCCGCTTTTGCGGACTTTCATTGTTATGGTAATTGATCGGACTTGATATTAATAGTCTGGGACGCATTTAGACCCCACAAACCGGATTTTTTGTGAGTCTCGCGGCTCCGATCGTAGATTTTGGTAAAACAACCGGTTTCCGATCGCCCGTCCGTCCAAGGCTATTTAAGAAGCTTGTTTGTGTCCCATTTTCAGAAAGATAGTTTCTAAGTCTTCTTGAGTGCAGTGGAATTCGGTGAGGGGAATATTGGCATTGACGAGCTCGCGCAATAAATTTGCTGCATCTTCGCGGCTTCCTGAAAAATGAGCGCACACCTGATTAGTTTCCGGCACTATTTCCCAACTTTCAACCCAAGGAAAGTTCTTGAGTTCCGATGTCAGTGCTTCTATATTCCCCAAAGTTGCCATGACAATTTGCTGTTTCCCGAGGCGTTTGTAAAGTTCTTGTAAAGGGGCACTTTCGACAAGATAGCCCAATTCCATAATCCCTACCCAGGTGCAAAGTTCGGCTAAATCGCTGAGAACGTGGGATGATATGACTACAGTCATGCCGGCTTGTTGCAAGGATTTGATGATTTCGCGAAATTGCGATCGCGCGATCGGATCTAAACCCGAAACTGGTTCGTCTAACAGCAACAACAGCGGTTCGTGAATGATCGTGCGCCCCAAACTCAGGCGCTGCTTCATTCCCCGCGACAGAGTGGAAATTAAGCTGTTGCGCTTGTTGGTTAATTGCACGAGTTCTAAAACTGCATAGATGCGCTCTCTGCGCCGGGGTTGCCGCAGGTTGTAGAGTCGGGCAAAGTAATCTAAATAATCGGAAACAGTCAAATCGTCGTAAAGCGGAAAGTCATCGGGAAGAAAACCGATGCGCTGTTTGAGAGTGGGGTTGGATCGATCGCGCAACAAGCGCTTGCCGTTGATGTAAATTTCCCCTGTAGTAGGTTCTTCAGCGGAGGCCAACATTCGCAGCAAGGTAGTTTTGCCGGCACCGTTGGGGCCGATGAGGCCGCAGATTTCCCCGGCGCCGACTTGCAAATCGATGTCATTGACGGCAATATGGCGATCGAATTGTTTGGTAAGTCCGCGAGTGTCTATTGCTAATTCTTTTGCCATAGTTAAAAGGCGAGTGAAATTGGCTGCGGTTTGTCTCTAGAAAAGGAAGTTTAAGCTTGTAGCTAGCTTAGCCTTTTGATACAGCAGTTGTCAGGGGGATTGCGGAAAATTAACAATTAAATTTTCAAAAAAATGCGATTTATGTTTGAAAATAAGCTCGCTCAGTATTTAAATCAAATCTCAAAAATCATCCAATTTTTGTTGGCTGGGGACGCCAGTCAGTCCCAAATATAAAAACTAAAAGAGCTTATTATTTCAGTCAAAAATCGCTAACGCAATTAGCAAAAGTTTCGCTAATTGAAGTGCAAAATATAAACATTGTACAAGAGATTTATTGCATAAGTTTTCAGTCGATATTTCAACCGCAGATGTCAGACAGATAAACGCAGATAAACGCAGATAATTTCAGGTTTTTTTACGATTTTGCAATCTAGTCTAATTTTAGTAAGTAAGTAGGCAGTAATAAGAGAAAGTATGTTACGTAATTTTAAAATACGCTCAATTTGCTCGTAGTGAGGGCTTTAGCCCTCAAAACAGGGCTAAAGCCCTTACTACAAACCTTGAATTATTTACGCCGACTTACTTAAATTATTGCTTTCATCTTGCACTTATTGCAGCAACAACAGGATCTCGTCGCACCAAGCTAGCCAGCCTGTTTCGTAGTGAATCCCGCGCAGTAACGTTATGTACTGAAATTTTAGGCTGTTTGACAACTTTTGGGGATTTATAAATTCCTGAGTTTTAATTTGTTGATAAATCATTAATCGCTGCTGGTGTTGCTGGCGGTGCGCTTCGAGTTTTGCCACGATTATCTGAGAAGAAACCAGATTGCCAGCATAGAGTTTGACGAGTAACTCATCCTTGATCGGTGCCATCTCCTCCGACTCAGCAATCCATTGACACAACTGCTGTTTGCCCAATCCCGTCACCGTATAGACACGTTTGTCGGGTCGATTTTCCTGCTGTACGGATTCGGCTTGCAGCCACTGCTTTTCTTCCAGGCGGTTCAATTCTCGGTAAATCTGCTGGAAGCTGGCACTCCAAAAAAAACCAACGGATCCTTCCACAGAGGGATTGAAGCGCTTGGCAAGATCGTAGCCACTGCTGGGGGCGCTGACTAAGACTGACAGAATGGCATAGCTAAGAGACATAGGCTGGGGGTTGACATACTCAATAAGTTGAATATACACTAAGCATAAGTGTTCAATTTAATTAATACTCGTAAAATTGAATATAAAACTTCCAGGTAGCAAGATTATCAAGGAGTCTGAAAATGGCAAATGCAAACAGATATTCCATTTACCAGATCGATTTGCCCGATAGCCCGGAGGCAGTGGTGTTTGTCAATGGCTTTGTGGCGCGCCGCGCGATCGGGTTTTTCTGGATGTGGAAAAATCTGGTGTCGATCGGCACTTCGACTCGTAAAGCTGAAGGCTGCGTGCAAGTGAAAGCAGGAATTTGCGGGCCAAAGGAAGTGATTATGGTGAGTTACTGGCATTCAGAAGCCGATCTGAAACAGTTTTTCCGAGGAGAAGCCCATCGGCGAATGATGCAGTTTGTGGTGAAAAATCCTGATAGCCTCTGTTTGTACAATGAGACATACAAACCTTCCCAAAGTGGGAAATACAGCCACGAACCGCAAGGGATGGCAATGCTTTATCCTGGTTTTGGAAAATGAGCAATAACGTGCCAAATAGCTTGATGTTCCGGGAGCATCCCAATTTGGTAAAAAGCATTTTTTACGCAGTGCTGTCTCGCTCGCGTGCTTTATCTCGCGTGCTTTATAAAGCACGCGAGCGGGGACGCTCGCACTGCTTCGATCCAAATATATTATTATGATGCAACCGTCCGCGATCTGAAAGCAAAAATGGGATGCTCCCGATGTTCTAAAGTGTTAAACTTTGGCTGTTGGTGCAGTTGAAAATGGATATTTCCCTATCCTGAACTTTTCAGCAAAGCAGGCTGAGATGGGAGCATCTCATTTTTGTAAAAAGCATTTTTTATTTCAGTGCGAGCGTCTCGCTCGCGTGCTTTATAAAGCACGCGAGCGGGGACGCTCGCACTACAAATGCAAAACTGAGATGGTCCCGCTGAGGTAGCAGAAAATCTGATGTCAGTTATCGGCTAAAATCAATTAGCTCGATCTGCTTTTCCTCTTGTTTTCTCATCTTTCTCTAAAAAATAAGTAAATCTAAAATCTACCAGAAATAATAATTGGTTGAAAGCCGGAACCATTTGAGGGAGAAATTAAAAAGACGATTCATTACTCCAATCCTCTGACTTAGGAATGGCAATTTAATAACTTAAGCAATTTCGATGTTTCAATCCTTGCCTGCAAAGCTACCGGACGTAAAGATGCTGAAATTATTGAATTTTTATTCTTTAAGGGTAGAGGTAGCTCTCAAACTGTCAACTGTCAACTGTCAACTGTCAACTGACGATCGCACCATTCGATCGAGCAAATGTTCGATCGCACTTGGGAGATTTTCGCAAAAACCAGTGTGTACCCGCGATGTCTGAACGATCGTACTGCGGGGCGCTACAAGCCAGTGAAAGCGCTCTCGGTGGGGAAGTTGACCGATCGCGCCAGACTCCTTAGCGCCCGCACAAATGACAGGAATCACGGCTAGGTGGTGGCGAATCAGTTCCAGATCTAAGGTTGAGTCGATCGCCCTCAAGCGACTTTCGTCAATTTCGATGCGGGCTTCGAGGAATTTTTTGGCACCGCAGGAAACAATAACACCGACGTTAACAAACTCTTCGCGCTCGACTTTCGGAACCACGCGGATAATCGCATAATCATACAGACATCGATCGGGCACTAATCGCTTCCTCCAAAAAAATGTGCGGTGATTCTAGTCGGTTTAGCAAATACTCAATATAAGCATCCCGATGTTGGTTGCTATCGCTAAAAGGGGAATTTTCAACCAGCCAAGTATCAGGAATTAATTCAACGATGCTGCGAATAATTTCTGGCGTTAGGATCTGAGTCATTTTTAAATCTGCCACTTCCAACTTGCTCGCAAAGCGCAGCAAAACGTGGTCTTTGATGGCCGGAAAACGATCGCGACTGCGGGAGAGATAATCTTTCCAAGTATGTTGGAAGTAGAGGGCTGCCCCGTGATCGATCAGCCAAAGCTGGCGGTGCCAGATCAGCATATTTGCATTGCGCGGCGTGCGATCGATATTGGTGACAAAAGCATCGAACCAGACGATTTCCGAGGCGAGATCCGCATTAGATTTGTCCGCTATCGGGTCAAAAGTGATGGAACCAGGGAGATAGTCGAGGGCGAGGTTCAGGCCTGCACTGGCGCGAATTAAATCTTGAATTTCGGGATCTGGTTCCGTGCGTGCGAGTTCGCGATCGAGTTCCACAAACACAATTTCGGGGATTGGTAGCCCGCAAACGCGAGCAATTTCCCCCGCCACGAGCTCTGCAATTAAAGATTTTACTCCCTGGCCCGCACCGCGAAATTTGAGTACGTACATACCATCATCGTCTGCTTCGACGATCGCCGGTAGCGAACCGCCCTCGCGCAAGGGAGTAACATATCTGGTAGCAGTGACTGTTCGCAAGCTGAGACTCATGCTATTTTGGATTTTGGATTTTGGATTTTGGATTTTAGATTGAATAATTGGTCATGACTGATTTTAACGCAACGCCCGTTTTTTTGAGGAATAACGGTAATCGCGATCGCAAGTGCGATCGACTCGTCATTCGTCTGGGCCGTCGGATCGGAATCTTCTGGACTCACAAGATTTGACATGATTTTAAAATTACCTAAAGTAACCAAAGAGAGATAAAAATCGATTTTGGGAAATGAGCCGATTCTACTAAGAAGTCGGAATTCTTATCCATCCGAACAACTTTTTTGGGAATACAATCAGTAAATTCCCACTTTAACGAAGTTTCCCAAGCTGTTTCAAAGCACTTACTACAGCCTCCGCACGAGTTTGTACTCCCAGCTTTGAGTAGATATGTTCTAAATACTTTCTCACAGTACCACTGCTCAGACTCAGTGTTGCCGCAATTTCTGGATTAGTCTTACCTTGCGTCACCTCAAACAATACTTCTGTTTCCCGCTTGGTCAACCCTAGCAATTCCAAGGATACGGATGATAGAGTCAAAAACTCTTCTTCTTCAAGCAACAATAGATATTTTTCCAGCGGTTGCTCAGTCAGAAAGCGCACAACTAATTGTTTTCCTGCCTGTTCTAATTTCAGCGGTAAATGAGGTGCAGGAATTTCATCAGTAGGTTTTACCAGCGACAACTGATATTTAACCCATCGGTGCAAATTGTCTGGCAAACATTTTGTTGAAAATTGTGAGTCTTGAAAATACTGTTTCAGCCAATGCAAAGCTCGTTCGCTGATGAATTGAACTTGCCCATCTCCGTTGAGAGAAATAATTCCCAATGCTTCCAGAGTATGACGCTGTTCTACCCACTCCTGTTCTATTTGGGCAAACTGATTCATGTTTTGCTGCGCTTGTACCAGATGAGGGTGCAGTAAATTGAATAAATAGCGATCGCGCTCAGTAAAAATCCGGTCTCCCAAAAGTGTAATCGCAATAATATCATCTTGTCCAGAGTAGAGCTTGCTCGCAGATTTAGCAGCCAAAGTAAGAGGTAGTGAAACTGCGATCAGATCCTTGATTCCTCTAGGCTGCATCAGCTTTCCATACAATCCTTCCAGACGGTGCAGTTGCTGCTCGTTTAAGAAGTCTGAAACCTTATGCGCTCGATCGTCACGAGTTCGGAGATAATTACCGACTAGAGGGTTTTCGTAAAAATGCTGGTGAGCAACTTTCTCAAAATTCACTGTATCGAGGCGATCGAACCCAGGGGCTGGTTTATAGTCCAGGGTGGTAGTCTTGCTGTTCTCGAAGGAGAGGGTGGTGTATGTATAATCTACTGCGGAAATAACCTTCGAGACGATCGCCAGCAGATGAGATGAGAAATCCTCAACGCTACAAGTTTTGTATAGTTCCTGTAAGCATCCTGAAAAAATTTGAAAATCATTCTGAGTTAAGTGTTGCATTGTCCCTGATAAAATAGTCGCTAATCATTCGGACTCGATATAGAGTAAGACGAGTTGCGAGGAGAAATAGATGCTTTTGTATCGGTTTCTTAACAATTGACTACGGCAAATGACGGGTTGAATCTGGATTTGAGATATGACAAGCTTTAAAAACAGTTGACAGTTGACAGTTGACAGTTGATCTCGTGTCCGGTCGATTACCAGAAAAAAACGGTTTGTAGTGCGGACTTCAGTCCGCTCTCAATCTGCGGACTCAAGTCCGCACTACGAACGGTTTGTAGTGCGGACTTCAGTCCGCTCTCAATCTGCGGACTCAAGTCCGCACTACGAACGGTTTGTAGTGCGGACTTCAGTCCGCTCTCAATCTGCGGACTCAAGTCCGCACTACGAACGAATCTTATAGCGGTTAAATGACACTACGAATGTAACAACAAGTCCTAAGTTCAAGTTGGAATAGTTGAAATTTAAGATATGACTAAACTGCCGCAAAAGCGCAAGCGCCGAGGCGTGATTCTTTCAGATTGGGGTTTGCAGCGTCTACAGAATACCCAGGAACAATTAGCCATTGCTGAAAATGGCGGTTCTGCTTACACATTGGAGCGATTGAGCAATTTGACAGGGCTCAGTGCTCGATCGCTCGGACGGTTGCGAAGTGGCAAAGCAGCAGTCGATCGCCAAACCCTAGAAGAGCTATTTCGCGCCTTTAACCTGACTATAACCGAGCAAGACTACATCCAGCCAGAACCCGAAGCCCCACAACGAGAACCCGTAAAGTCGATCGCCCAAAATTGGGGAGAAGCCATAGATGTTTCCCGCTTTTACGGCCGTACCGCAGAACTTACCACCCTCACCCAATGGATTCTGCAAGATAATTGTCGGTTGGTGTGTATTTTTGGGATTGGTGGCATCGGGAAAACGGCTTTATCTGTAAAACTGGCAGAACAGCTACAAAACCAATTTAGCTACGTCATTTGGCGAAGTCTCCGCAATGCCCCGCCGCCGGAAACTTTCTTAGCAGAATTAGTCTCATTTCTCTCAGGACAACAGGATACAAAAGCAGAAATTAGCAGCTTGATTCAGTGTCTACAGAATCATCGTTGTCTGCTGGTGATCGATAATACCGAAAGCCTGTCACAACCTGGGAATCAGAGTGGACAATATCGTCCCGGCTATGAAGCTTACGGAGAAATGTTGCGCGCGGTGGCCGAAACTCGCCATCAAAGCTGTTTGGTGTTAACCACCCGGGAAAAATGCAATCAATTTGCTCAATCGGAAGCGGGCGACTTAGCAGTACAGGGCTTGTCCTTGGGTGGTTCTCCAGAAGCCTCCCAAGCATTGATTAAGGCGACGGAATTAACTGGATCGGAGAGTCAAAAACAGGATTTGTGCGATCGCTATGGATGCAATCCCCTGGCATTAAAAATCGTTGCCACCACCATTCGAGATTTGTTCAGCGGCAATATTGCTCTTTTCCTAGCACAAAATGTTACTGTATTTGGCGATGTTGCAGATTTAATTCAACAACAATGGAGTCGTCTTTCAATCTTAGAGCATCAAGTAATGTGCTGGTTGGCGATCGATCGCGAATGGGTTTCCTTTGCCGAACTTCGAGAAGATTTGAATGCTCGCGCATCCCAAACGCAGTTGATGGAAGCCCTGCAAAATTTGAAATGGCGATCGTTGATTGAAACTAACGCAGGTCAGTTTACATTACAACCTGTGGTGATGGAATATGTCACCCAGACGCTGATCGATCGCATTTGTGATGAAATTGCCGATCGCTCATCCTCTACTCCTTTGTCCTCAACTTCCCTATTGCAAACCTATGCCCTGATGAAAGCACAGGACAAAGACTATATTCGAGACAGCCAAATTCGCGTAATTGTGATGCCGCTAGTCGCCCGGTTGCTGAACCAGTTAGGCTCGAAAAAAGACATTGTTTATCAATTGCATCAAATCTTATATCGCCTGCAAACCGAATGTCCCAATCAAACTGGATATGCGGGCGGTAACATAATCAATCTGTTGCGCCACCTGGAAGTTGACCTCAGCGACAGCGATTTTTCCTATCTCAGTATTTGGCAAGCAGATTTTCAAGATGCCAATCTCCATCGAGTTAATTTTGCCCATTCTGACCTGTCAAAAGCCAGATTTACTCAGCCCTTAGGCGGTATTTTAAGAGTTGCTTTCAGCCCCGACAGTCAACTACTGGCGATCGGAGATAGCAACAATATAGTGTCAGTTTGGCAGGTTGCTGACGGACAATGCAGAGGGATATTTAGAGAGCATTTTGGTTGGATTTGGGGAATTACTTGGAGCCCAGACAGTCAAATGCTAGCCAGTGCAGGTGAAGATCGCAGCATCAGGCTTTGGGATATTGAATCTGGCAATTGTTTGGTAATTTTGGAAGGACATCAAGCCACCGTCAGAAGCTTAGCATGGCAGCCGAACGGACATCTCCTCGCTGCTGGGGACGATCGCGAAATTCGACTCTGGGATACTCGTACCCAAGAATGTATCAACATCTTCCAGGGACATAGCAATCGGATTTCGTCTGTTGCTTGGAGTCCCGACGGTAAAATCCTCGGCAATGCCTCCTTGGATCGAACCATTCGACTCTGGGATATCCACAGCGGTGAGTGCCTCAATATCTTATCCGGACATAACAGTGAAATTTGGTCTATGGCTTGGAGTCCCGATGGAGAACTACTCGCCACAGGTAGCGAAGATGGCTGTGTGAAGATTTGGGATGCCGATCGCGGTCAATGTCTCAAAACCTTGCAAAGATATGATTCTGGTGTATTCTCAGTCGCTTGGAGTCCCGATAGCAAAATGTTGGCCACTGCCAGTGGAGGCGATAACATCACAATCTGGGATACAGAAATCGGTCAATGCTTGCAAACCTTAGAGGGACACACCAATTCGATTTGGGCTGTGACTGTGGCTTGGAGTGCCAACGGCAAAACCATCGCTAGCGGTTCCCACGACCAAACTGTGCGACTGTGGGAAGTATACGGCGAGCGATCGAGTGATTGTCGCAGTTTCAAAACCTTCCAGGGATACAGCAATTCCATGTTTGCCGCAGCCTGGAGTCCCGACGGGCGAAGCCTTGCAAGCAGCAGTGCCGACAGTCGGATTCGGTTGTGGAATCCCGATACAGGATTGTGTTTGAAAATGTTGCAGGGGCATCGCAATTGGATTTGGAGTTTAGCTTGGAGTCCCGATGGCAGTATCCTCACCAGTGGTTCCGATGACTGCGATATCAGGCTTTGGAATCCCAGCAGCGGCGAATGCTTGACAACTCTGCAAGGTCATGCAGCCTGGGTATGGACTGTCGCTTGGAGTCCTAACAGTCAAATTCTCGCGAGTGCAGCGGGCGACTTGAGCATTCGGTTGTGGGATATTCAACAGGGGAAATCCGTGCAAATCTTGCAGGGACACAGCAATTGGATTAGCAGTGTAGCCTGGAGTCCCGATGGTAAAATCCTTGCTAGCGGTGGTCACGATCGAACTATTCGACTATGGGATACCAGCAGCGGCGAATGCTTAAATATCTTGGAGGGACATAAAAACTGGGTGGAATCTGTAGCTTGGAGTCCTGATGGCAAAATCCTTGCTAGTGCTTCGCAGAATGGAAGCATCCGACTCTGGGATAGCAACACTGGTAAGTGTCTGAAAATTTGGCAGGGACACAGCAATAGGGTAAGGGCGGTGGTGTGGAGTCCCGACGGTGAAATGCTAGCTAGTTGCTCGCACGATCGCACAATTCGACTTTGGGATTCTGCCACGGGAGAGTGCACGAAGATTCTGGAGGGACATACAAGTCAAGTTTGGTCTGTTGCGTGGCGTCCCGTTGTCTCGAATGAGGCCCAAAATCGCGACTTTGTGCTTGCAAGCAGCAGTGCTGATGAGACGATTAAGCTGTGGGATGTCAATACAGGTGAATGTTTGAAAACTCTCAGAGCCGATCGGCCCTATGAAGCTATGAATATTACCGGAGTCACGGGCATTACACAAGCTCAGAAAGCCACTTTGGAGGTGTTGGGGGCGATCGTAAACAGTTGATAATTGACAGTTGTAGGGGCGGTGGATGGTGCGTGCCCGCCCTCTCTTAGTTGACAGTTGTATGGGAGAAGCATTTGGACGATTATTTTTGAAATAAACTCAATTAGATTTGCATCCTAATGCTTCGCCCCGATTATTACGACGAAACTGATCCAACCGAACAAAGTGATTCTATCCGGTCAAGAGTACCGTGTGGTTATGGAAAATTAGAATCCTTGAACCGAGATGATATTGCCTTGAACCTGGGCAGAAGTTACACCATCAACAAAACCCAATATATTGCCGGAATTTTTAACTTTGATGAGAGTTCCTGTCGTTACAATAGGGCCAGGATTTAGTAAACTTGTCAGACCTTGGTCTTTTAAAATTTGTGGCCCATCAAACCCCAATATAATTGTCACATTTGTCAGGTTTTCCAAAACTACATCGCCAGCAGTCAAACCCCCTGCTAATCCAATTCGATCGAAACCAACTCTGAAAAGGCTAATCACATCCGCATTATTGACATCTGTAACTCCGGGTTCTGCTTGCAAGACATACAAGTTGCTGCCGGTTTTAGGCCCAGAAACATTGTCATCAAATCCCAATAAAATATCTCGTCCCAAACCCCCGATCAGAGTGTCAAACCCATTACCACTAACTAAGAAATCATTGCCTCTACCGCCCAATAAAATATCGTTTCCCCCAAACCCATAGATCAAATCTGCATCTTGCCCTCCGCTGAGATAGTCATTTCCAGCCTCTCCACCTAGTAAGTCTTTCCCCCTGCCTCCAAATAAGGAATCGTTACCCGAGTTTCCCCTGAGAACGTCTTCTCCTTCATTGCCATACACCAAATTGTTAGCTGCTGAAATGTTAACTGTATCGTCACCTTCGAGCATCCAGACTCCCAAAGGAAAATTATTGGTATCTGCGATCGATAAAAAAACATTTTCGGATGTATTGTCACCAATTAAGCGGCGCGGCTCGGATGGATCTTGTTGTAAAGCCATGATGTCTTACCTGATAAAAAGTTGTCATTGAAATAATGAACCTAGAATTGTTTAACAACAATTAAAATTAAAATAATTACAATTTTTGGAGTTAAACAAATAGGTAAAGTCGAAGGGAACTTGCAAGCTGACTATTTATAGGTCGCAGTGCCTATAAACAAACTCAAGCTTTTGATTAAAATTCTTACAAATTTAAACAGTGCTGCGACTTATCAGCACATTAACAAAATAACTCAACTGCATGAATCATGTCCAGGACAGTTAGCCACTTAAGCTAGCCACTTAAGAAAGGCTACCAAACATCCGAATGCTTCGCCCCTGCCCCAGGCGCGTTTTCAAAGATTGTTAACACAATTTCATTGCGAGCGATCGCACTCAAATCTGCTAATCCCGTTTGGAAACTATGCACCAATACGGTTCACTTAACACTATTTATGCGCCGGAGATCCCCTCGCATCCCCCTGGTTGTCGGGGAATGAGAATTAAATAACTTACAATCTTTATTGTTCTTGTGGGACGCCCATCCCACAAACTTGTGTAAATTATTTAATTCGCGCTCCTAAGTGTTGTCAAAGTCATCAAGCAAGTTTCGATCGCAACTGCGATCGAGCTAAAGCAGTCATGCCTTCAAAAATAGGATTGCTAATGTGTGTTGGAAAATCCTCCGGTAATGCAGTGGCCACTCGTGCGACTACCTCCTCCACCTGTCCCAACATTGCTCGCACAATTTCCTCGGCTTGAGTTTCTGAAAAGTTGACAAGTTTTGCCGTTGAGATGAAATGTCTGGCTTGAATGCTATCCCAATAGTAATAGTTTTTCTTCCCTCTGACTGCCATCGCCATTTTTGCTTTTTGCTTTCGTACAGCATTCGTTTCCATTAGAGGATAAACAGAAATGATGTCGTATAAAGGCGTGAGGCGGTAGCGGTTTTCTGCTTCCAGGTAAATACTAAAATTCTTGCCATGTCCGTCAGTTGCAGCTAACAGCCAAAACAAAATTTGCGTCTGTAAAAAGCGTTCTCGATCGCCGCTGGCATCCGCTGAACCGAGTAGAATTTGCATAATCTCTACAATTCCCGGGCCGCCATCAGATTGATACTTTAAGCTGGGCGATCGCCCTAAGGCCTGACACATATCTTCTTGAGGCAAACGGAGCAGCCGCTGTCCGTCCTTTGACCAACGCCGATCGAATCTTTCGACTACTAAGGCTTTCACGTTATTGAACAATTGAATTTCAGCACGAGCAGCGGGCAATCCAAATGATTTCGCAATTTCTAAACAAAGCCATTCATTTTCACAACTTTCACTGAGATCGATATTGTTGTTGGATAAAACACCGATCGGTAGTTTAAAAATATGGCTGGTTGGGGTTGTTCCAAAAGGCAAGCACCACCGATCTCGATACCACAGGAGGGCTGTTTTTTCTTGGGCACCTGCGATGGAAATGCGAAACTCATCGGTTGAGCGCACCATACCTAATGGTGCATCGCTATCTCCGCTTAATAGGGCTGCTATCTCATTCGTCGCAAGAGGTTTAGCCTGAATAATGTCTGTCTGTTTGGGAATAGCATCCATCGGACAAAGTTGAATCGCGCCTACACAGTCTATCCCGATCGCAGCTAGCAAATCGAAGGGTTGGGTGCTCTTAATTTGAAAGCGAGCCTGGATTTTGGCGCGGGTGCGATCGCTATCGGGAAGTAAGTTATCGAAAAAATTGTAAACTCGATCGCCTTGATACGAGTCTTGGCGCAGTGGCAGCGAGAGGGACAGGGGACGGGTTCCTGGTGCAGCAAGCCATTGGAGATCGTATTGAAAGGCAATTGCGCCTGTCGGTAACTTCGTCAGTTGTCCGACGCAGATGCCATTCATTAGAACATTGAGGCGATCGACAGGTTTTGATGTTACCATTCTCGATCCCAGCTTGAGGATTTAGTTCCTCTAGGCACCACGTGAATTTCCAAGTTCAAGGCGGACAGAATGCGGAATAGCGTGTCGAGTTTGGTGCGATCGGGTTGATTCTCAAAGGCGGAAATGGTTTCCTGGCGCAATCCCACGCGATCGGCGACATCTGCCTGACTGAGCCGATCGATTTTGCGATACTCTCGAACGGTAACGGCTAATTGATTCGCAGAGGTGACTACCATATTGCTCCTTTTTTATGTGCTATAGCGCATACATCGAGTTGTATGTATTATAGCGCATAAAAAACGGGCGCTCGATAGACCGAGGCACCTTGATGCGATAGGATGTCCGCGATGGCTATTGAGCGAATCCTAATTTTTGCAAGTGCGATCGCATTGCCAGTTGTCACTGAAATTTCTTGGCTATTTCGTTAATATCTTGACTGCTAGCATACTAATTATACTTAGCCCCGGCCCCAGGCAACCGAACTAAAAAAACCGGGTTTTTTGCAAAATCTGCCGCATAAGTGCCAAGCATTATTGTAAAAAACCCAGTTGCTAGCTACCCGTAAGTAAATGCCAGAAATATCAAAATTTTCAAACAACTCCTAATCAGAGCGACAATTCCTAAGGGACGAAAACGATATCCGAACTGGGACGGAATCCACCCGGCACTTTGGCAAATTGTTGGTTTTTAAACGACAAGGCGCCAGTGCTGTTGTTGTATTGGAAATCATTGATTGAAGACACTCCCATCCCGCTGATGGAGACTTCGACTTTATCACCTTCCCAGTAATGAAAGTCTTGGATTAAATCAATACCTTCATAGGCTGGGCTGAAGTTGAAAATAAACCTATCTGCCCCTCCACCACCATACAGCGTGTCGTTTCCTGGTTCGCCATAAAGATTGTCGTTTCCATAGTCACCGTCGAGGTAGTCATTACCGAAGGAACCAAGCAAAAGGTCGTTGTCATATCCACCGTAAAGGGTGTCGTTACCAGTCCAACCATCTAAGGTGTCGTTGCCGGCTTCTCCGTAAAGTCGATCGGCAGAATCGGTAAGATTGAATAAACCATTGCTACCGTTGATATAATCATTGCCTGCACCTCCCCAGACGGTATCCGCGCCTTGCTCGCCATAGAGGTAGTCATTATCCTCTTGACCCAAGATGAGGTCATTGCCCGAGTATCCCCACAAGGTATCATTTCCAGACCCTCCATACATCGTATCGTTGCCCGCCCCGCCGGATGAGGAGTCGTTACCCGCTAAGGCATAGATAGTATCAGCCCCGCTAGTACCATCCAAATACGTATCGTTGAATGATGTACCGATAATTGGCTCTGCCATCGGAATTTCTCCTAAAATTTGTAGTTTGTTTGCTTGTTTTCTCTGGTTCTCAAAGTTCAGAACCAATCTGCAAATTGCGAATTAGATTCACAAGCGATCGATTTTGCGATCGGGCAGATACAAGCTGTCGCGATAGGTGAGCGTCGCACTAAACACATTGTTGTGAATCTGAGTTGAATGCGAATTAGAACAATCGGAAATCCCGGAATAATTAAACATCATCTAGTTAATTTCCTGATTTGTTGAAATCTAACGCTGCACGCTGATATATCTACTTTGTCCTGACTTACGGCCAACGTCCAGGACATTTAGACAGTTAAGCTAGCCACTTAAGCCGAAGTCCCAAAAACATCTAGGCATTAAGTTTGAAAGATAGATATTGCAAAGGATTTAGGTTTTTATGAAAGTGTCAGATTCAGCTATTCAGTCAGTTATGCTTTCATCTAAACAAACAAAAGAGTACCCAATGGGTACTCTTTTGTTTGCATCCGGTATTGTAACTAGCACGCTACTATAGACTTTTATGGTGCGTCAGATTTTGATGTTTTCCAAAAGGTACGTTGTTGCGCTTGGGCGCTCTTTCTAAATATAATACTGCGAGCGAAAGATTGGCGGATGCTGTTGGGATGAACTCACTCGTTAGAGTTATTATGTACTAAGGTATGCGCCTAAAAACTCGATTTACAGTCATACTTCATCTATGGAAAGGCTACATACCAAAGAGCGCTGAAGCGCAACTACATACCGAAGAGCGCTGAAGCGCAACTACATACCAAAGAGCGCTGAAGCGCAACTACATACCAAAGAGCGCTGAAGCGCAACTACATACCAAAGAGCGCTGAAGCGCAACTACATACCTGATAAGAGCGCTGAAGCGCAACTACATACCTGATAAGAGCGCTGAAGCGCAACTACATACCTGATAAGAGCGCTGAAGCGCAACTACATACCTGATAAGAGCGCTGAAGCGCAACTACATACCCGATAAGAGCGCTGAAGCGCAACTACATACCTTAGATAATGATGATGTAATATCTGAGTTAAACAGACTTAATGTCAAGTCTGTTTAACTCAGATACAATTCAATTCCTCCTCATGGTAATAGCACAATATCTCGCGATACTAAGAAGTCTGCTGGCTTATTCTCAAGAGTGGCAAACTTAACTTGACCGAAGAATAAATCACCAGTAGTCTTGCTATAGCTGAATTGGTCGAGGGAGGTAGCACCAAAACTGCGGTGAATTTCAATTTTGTCAACTTCACTCACCTGGAAGTCTTTGATGGTGTCAATGCCTGTGGGAGCAAAATAGAATCTGAATCCATCGGCACCTGCACCACCCCAGAGAATGTTGTTGCCGGCAGGATCTATATCCCCACCTCCAGTTAAGATATCGTTACCATTACCGCCATTGAGGGTATCGTTGCCACCGCCACCTAAAAGTTGGTCATTACCATCGTTGCCGTACAGGATATCGTTACCCTTGTCGCCAAACACAAAGTCATTGCCGGTATCACCTGTAAGCGTGTCATTCCCATTATCGCCACGAATGATATCATTGCCACCTCTACCATTAATTTGATCGTCTCCACCCTCACCTTTGATGAAGTTCTTGCCGGCGTTACCCAGCATATAATTATTCAATTCGTTACCAGTGCCATCGATATCAGCAGCATCACTCAAGGTGAGGTTTTCGACGTTTGCACCCAAAGTATAGCTGATAGTGGAAGTGACTACGGTATCAGTACCTTCGGCAGCTTTCTCGGTAACTAAATCAGCAACATTATCAACCAAATAAAGGTCATTACCGCTACCACCATTCATGTCGTCGGCACCAGCACGACCATATATGATGTCGTCCCCCGTACCACCATAGATTTGGTCATCGCCATCACCACCATCTAGGAAGTCGTTACCGCCTGCACCAAATAAGTAATCGCGATCGCCCAAACCATACATCGAGTTGTTGGCATCGTTGCCTACCATAGCATTGTGGGTGTTGTTTCCGGTCGCATCAATAGCAGCAGTTCCCTTCAAATGCAAGTCTTCGACGTTTGCTCCTAAAGTGTAGCTGACGGTGGATTCTACCAGATCGATACCTTCGGCAGTATTCTCGACAACTATGTCAGCAATATTATCGACAATGTACTTGTCATTACCGCTACCACCATACATTTTGTCTGCACCAGAACCACCATCAAGCTCATCGTCTCCGGCTCTACCGTAGAGTGTGTCGTTCCCTGCCAACCCTGACAGGGTATCGTTGTCAGGAGTGCCTTCTAGCAAATCGTCATTAAAAGTACCTCGAATCCTAGCCATGTTAAATTTCTCCAAGAATAACGATCTATTTGTCTGAACTGTATCGGGCGATAGAAAGTATCGCGATACGTTAAGAGCTTATCTACAAATTGCAAATCTAATTGGCTATTTGCAGATGCCAGATGCGGCGATAGGTGAGCATTGCACTCAAGACTTTGCTGTGAATTTGAGTGCAATGTGAATTGGAATAATAGGACTTATCGCCATACTTAAATAGCATGGTTGATTGCCTGATTTATTGAAATCTAACGCTGCACGCTGATATATCAACTTTGTCCTGATTTATGGTGAACGTCCAGGACAGTTAGACAGTTAAGCTAGCCACTTAAGAAGTAAAGTAAGAATATCTAAAAATCTCTAAGTTATTTTATGATTTAAATTGAGGGCTGATGTACAAGTTTGCGGCGGCTGCGGAGGATGAATTAGTTGTGTTTGGTGCGGCAAAACCGGGATACCGCGATGAGGAAGTTGCTGGCTGGATTGATTTTATGCGGCGACAGAAGATCGATCGAGTTTGCTGCTTGCTTCCTGAGACACAACTCATCGGCTATTCTGACTTGTTGGGAACCTATCGAAATGTTTTTGGGTGCGATCGCGTTTGCTGGGCTCCGATCGCAGATTTTGAATTGGCCGATCGCTCGATTTTAGTCGATCGCATTTTACCGTTTTTGGCTTCTGCAAGTCGATCGGGCGATCGGGTGGTGGTTCACTGCGGTGGCGGGATTGGGCGCACAGGACAGGTTTTGGCTGCTTGGTTGGTTAGCGGGCGGGGATTTTCTAACCAAAAGGCGATCGCGGCTGTCAAAAAAACTGGCAGAAATCCCTATGAAGCTGCGATCGCTGCTGTTTTCAAAGGTCGAAATCCGTGGAAAGTCGCTGCTGAACTTGATGCTTTGTTGGATGATTGCCGTTGACAGGTTGACAGTCTGTAGGGGCGGTGCCCCCGTGCCCGCCCTATGCAGTTGACTGTCAACTGTCAACTGTCAACTGTCAACTGTCAACTGATTTGTCACTGCTTCGGCAAAGGGAACCGGCGCATCAAGCTGCAACCAGTGGCTGGTTTCTGGTATGACGGTGGTGGCAATTTGGGGGCGGAGTAGGTGGAGGCTGAAGGGCCAGGAGTTGGCCGGGGCGAGGACTGCTGAGATTTGAGTGCCCCCAGTTGCAAGGATGCGATCGATCGCACCAACTGCATCGTAAGCAAACATACCTTTGTACATACCGATGAGGCGATCGCGCGGCGTGGCCCTAAGGTGTGCGATCGTGGTTTCCCGCGTCGCAGCAGTACCGCCTTCGAGGGCTTGGGAGAACTTTTCCTCTGCCGCAGCGCGGTAGTCATCGCCCGCTAGCGCTGCGAGGAAGGGAACCATCTGTTCTTCGTATACGGATGGTGGCAGGTAGTTAAAGTCACCGGGGGGATCGGCTAGGATGACGCGGGTGATGCGGGTTGGGGCGGCGTCGGCGGTGGCGAGGACGACGAGGGAACCGAAGCTGTGCCCGACGAGGGCTACTTGGGGGATATTCAGGGCGTCGAGGATGGCGATGATGTCGGTGGCGCAGCTATGGGGTGTGTAGTCGCCGTCTGCGGGCGGATCGGATGCGCCGTGGCCCCGGAGGTCGATCGCCAGAATGCGCTGGTTTGGGCCGAGATTGGCGCGCAAAAGTGCGATCGTCTCGTCCCAGACTCCGAGGTGGTATGCCATACCGTGTACTAACAGGAGGGGGATGGGTTGTGGTTGTGCGCTGCTTACTGCGCCCGTGTCGGTGAGATTGAGTCGCCCCGCAGGGCCGGCGACAGTCGTAATTTGCATAAAATAGCTGGTAAAAGTATAGTCATCTATGATATGACGTGGGAGGCATCAAGTCTCTCCCCTTTCCCTTTCACTTCGAGCGGATTGACCCGCCTCGGCTGAGCTACGCAGCTCCCTATCCCATCGCTAAAAGCATTTGGGATTGCTTTTCTTAAGATATTATAAGATGCGTTAACATCGGCATTAATCAATCTACTGCACGACGTTCTATACAATCCTCTCTTAATTCGTTTCCCACTAAATGTGACATCCTGAGAGCCAATATTTCCGTAGACAGGAATTGGATCTAAATTCAGAAAATTAGATTTGGAAGTATAGGATTCTTCTTGCTCTATTACCTTTATTCCGACCAATTCAGCTTTGTATTTCAACATTTCAATTAGTCGAGAATGAGGAATGCTGACAAAGTTTTGATTAGTTTTCTTTCCTAAATTAATCTCGTTTTTCCATTGTGGGTTTTTGCCAATTACTAGCATCCCTATCTTTTCTGATGCAAGCAGATTGATTATCTGCCGACTGGTGTGATGCAAGTAGTTATCAACTTTTTGATGGCGGCAACGAGTTAGGCGCCCAAGGCGTGAGGAGGAGCAGCGATTTCCCTTTAATTGAGATTGTAGTTGTGCCTTACGTTTGTTGTAGAATTGATTAATTGATTTCAGTGGTCGCCCGTTAATCAGTAATGGGACAAATCCCGGCTGATTTGAAGTTAGCGCTACTAAGTTATTCAATCCTAAATCGATACTAGCTACTAATTCTTTTTTGTTCTCGACGGTGGACTCCGGCTGGGTACAGGCATTGTAAATTACCTCAATTACATAGGAATCACATTTTGGCACTAATCTAATTTGACAAATTTTCTCTGGTTTGACCTGGGTTTTAATTAAAATATTAGTACCGGAAAGCTTGATAATTCCTTTCTTGAGTTCCTTGCTACTAATGGCTTGAATCGTATAGACTAGAATATTCCGACCCTTGACTTTATCTTTGTACTTCGGTAATTTCGGGCGACCGCTGAATTTTGTGGGGTTATTTTTGTAAGCTTTGACTGCTTCAAAAAAAGACTTCCAATTTTTGTCTAATATCATTAATATTTGTTGACTTACCTTGGCTGGCAATTCTTTGTATGCTTGATGAGATTTCATCAAACGATTCATTTCGTTGTAATTGATATAACCCCATCCGTAAACAAAACGTATCGGCTCAATAAGTAGGGGTAGCAGTTAATCTGGCTGCCAAGACAATCCCAAGGGATAAAGAGCAGATTTGGAGCGAATAATAGTGGACAGAGAGGGAATAACTCCAAGTTGAGAAAT